>CANGBH010000043.1 GCA_947451935.1 Chitinophagaceae bacterium | reverse complement strand
TGGAAAAGATTTAAGTGGGTGGCATATTGATGTTCCCGAAATGGATACGAACTCAGCTGCTATTAATCCTTTTATTGTCCGAAACGGATTATTGGTAAGTCTGGGCACCCCACAGGGACATTTAATTACGGATGCCGACTATGAAAATTTTAGACTAACCCTAGAATATCGCTTTGCAGGAGAACCAGGAAACTGTGGTGCACTTGTGTTTGCCTCTACCCCAAGGTCGCTTTATAAAATGTTTCCAAAATCAATAGAGGTGCAGATGATGCACAAAAATGCAGGTGATTTTTGGTGCATTGTAGAAGACATTGAGGTGCCTGATATGGAAAGCCGTCGAGGTCCTAAAGAAAAATGGGGGATTACTGAAGGCAAGGAAAGGCGAATAAAAAACCTCACCGACAACTCTGAAAAGCCACTTGGCGAATGGAATAGTATGACCATTGAATGCATTGGAAATACCATCAACGTATGGGTAAATGGTGATAATGTAAACAAAGGATTTAATGCAACTGCCAGTAAGGGCCATATTGCACTTCAAGCTGAAGGCTCCGAAGTAGAATTTCGAAAAGTTGAATTAACCGATCTATCGAAAACTCTAAAAAAATAAATTCGTTTCTTTTAGCAATCACTTTCCCTACTGCAGATTAAAAAGATGAAATGGTATAAAAAGCTAGATTCAATAAAAATCATTTCATTTGTAAATAATTTTTAAAATTCGACTTTATGCATATATCAATCACTGGATTAAAGCCAAAGGGATTATGGGGATTTATCAGATTTTGGAGTTTAGCAATTCCTTCATTCGGTGAAGCAAAATCCGCAAAAGGAAATTTACATAGTGCTGTGAAAAAAATCAACGGCTATAATTGTACTTTGTCGGCCTGGGAGAGTCGTGAGATGATGCTCGACTTTATGAAAAACGGTGTTCACCTAAAAGCAATGAAAGCGTTTCGTTCGATAGCTACAGGTAGAACTTATGGATATGAATCAGATACCATCCCAAGTTGGGAGGAGGCCTATTCACTATTAGAATCAAAAGGTAAAAATTATTAAAACGAATAAAATGAAAACTTCATTCAACAAGTTTATCTACATTGGTTTTATCCTATTTGGAATTTATGAATTAGTTTATAAGCACTCTGCAGGAGATGCAGCTACCTATATGGGTATTGCTCTAGCCTTTGATCCTTTCGATCAAGCACAACCATGGAAAGAAAGACCAACATGGCAAAAAGCTGTTTTAATTATTCACTTGGCAATTGTTGCAGGATTATATTGGGTATATGATTGGTAATTCACAAAGTGAAATAAGAAAGGGAATAATGGATGGTTGGCAAGGGAAATAAAAGGCAATTTTCATATTCACCAGTCGAAAATGGTGAACCTCTTTCACTCTATGAAAATCTCAGCCAAATGCTCACTCAAACTTTACCTTTTTAAAGTGGGACTATGTTTAATAAAGTTTAACAGGTGGAGTTGCGAGGAACTGATTAATTAGTTTTTCCCAAGATCTGAATATCAGCTAATACCCTACCGATATCATGCATATTAGTTGCATTATAAATTCCCCTGATCTGCTGATAACTATCAACCAAATACATTTTATCTGTATGGATAAATGTAGTGGTGTCTTTTAACTTATTATTGTCCGCAAAAAACGAAACCCTCCCTAAAGAATAGATAATTGATTTGTCTCCCGTTAATAAATGCCACTTACTTGGATTGATCTTATTTTCTAGACCATACGCCTTTAACTTACTCACTGAATCCACCCATGGCATAACAGAAAAGGATATTAACTCAACTAGGTTATTAGCTGAAAGACTATCCTGCAATACCTGGAAACATTTTGTCATTTTTGGACAAATACTTGGACAGGTAGTGAAGAAGAAATTCGCAATGTATACTTTATTCTTTAGTGAGTCTGAACTGAAAATTCTTCCTGTTTGATCAACTAAGTTGAACTTGGTGATATGGTGTACATTCTTTGAATCCCATGAAGGTGTCAAGTCTTGGGTATTATAGTATGGCAAACTTTCTTCTGAAAAATTATAATAACCACACCCAATAATACTGAAAAGAAGAATTAGTGGTATAAATAACTTAATGGAAAACTGGCATACAATCCTTTGCTGAAATAGCACCATACATTTTATTGTTTTTCACTGTATAATTAGAAATTAAATTACCCGTTGAATCCCAGATTCGTTGTATTCCCTCTTCTACTCCATTGAGGTAATTTTTTTCTTCTTGCATTTTTCCAAAATGAAAATAGATGGTTTGCTTCCCATCATATTTGTCATGATTGTAATTAAATGAATACCTCAAATTTCCATTTGGCCACCATTGTTTAAAAACTCCTTGTTTCTTACCCTTAAAAAATTGTCTTTCTAATAATTTTTCACCGGAATTATAATAACCGATTGCAAGGCCATTTTCTTTTCCATTTATAATTGGAAGCTTATAAACAATGCTTCCATCATTTTCAACTTCAACTACATAGCCATTAAAGGGTTTATTTTTATAAGTCCATCCATGATCCGTCTTCAATAATGAACTATCCGTATTTGTGATAATTATATCAAGAGGTGCTTGAATTTGATTACATGCCACCCAAAGCATAGCACATATATATACTAGAAACAGTGCGTTTGCTTTCAATGTAAATTAATTTACTAAAAATTGTCCCATCATACCACCATCTTCATGGTTTGAAAAATGACAATGATACATATAAGGATTAACTGCATCTGCAAAATCATCAAACTTTGCTATAACAGTAACTGTTTCTCCTAATGGCACATACACGGTATCCTTCCATCCTGACTCGTGTTCACCAACTGCACCAGAACTTCTTGCTATAATTTTAAACTGAACGTCATGAACATGAAAAGAGTGTCCGAATATGTTATTGTTCACAATAGTCCATTTTTCAATATCATTTAGTTTGATAGTTTGATTTATAGTTGTAAATCCATAAGTATTGTTATCAAATGTAAAAGCTGAGCCAGCTTGTCCACCAGTGATATTAATCGTTCTAGTATTTGTTACATCAGCATTTGTCCAATACGTATTATTCGCCAATTTACTTGGTAATGATGTAATAGCATCTGCTGTACTAGCACCTACCTTAATATGCAATACACTAAAATCTTTATTGTTTAATAAACTCCCAAAGTCGCCAGCGTTAGCAGGTTCTGCTCCTGGAAATCCAAATTTTTGTCCAGTATTATACGCTTTTAAATCAATGCGGCTACCTAATGCATCTCCCCCAAGATTAACCAAGATTTCAACACGTTCACCTGCCATTATTTTTACTCTATTCGCTGTAACGGGTGCATTTAACAAGCCTCCATCATTCCCAATAATAGCGAATGATCTATTATCACTCAAGCCTAGATCATACCCTCTCTCGATTTCAGCATTAAGTATTCGTAAGCGCACATATTGTTTAGGTAACGTGACTTGAGCATTCATAGTACCATTTGTCAACAGATAATCACCATATGCTCCTGTAATATCGAAGGTATTATCAGAATTAAACCTTCTGCTTGTTAAAACCAATGGAATATCATCGGTTCCATATGTTCTTGGCAATGCCAAAGCAGATTCAACAGGATCCTTCACAATAATAAAACCACCGGCTCCTTTTGCAAGTTGTTCATAGGTTTTCATATGAAGATGGGGATGGTACCAATAAGTGCCTGCATTATTTTTTACATTGAAATGGGGCGACCATGTACCGCCTGCGTCTATAATCTGGTGTGGCCCGCCATCCATTATGGCAGGGATATGAAATCCATGCCAATGAACCGTAGTTTGGTCAGATAGATTGTTGGTAACATTGATTTGCACTTCATCTCCTTGGTTCATGATGAGCGTCGGACCCCAAAAACTATTTCCGTTATAACCGTAAGTTGCTGTAGCAGAACCTGACTTGAATTGCTTTGTGGCTTTATCCAATGTTAGGTTAAAGTTAGTGCCGGTAATGAATGGTGGCACAAAAAGGTCGTTATACAAACTAGTATCAGTACTCGTGTCGGCTGAAACACCAGATGCATCTGACTTGCTACAAGAAATCAAAACAATTGAAGACAATAGAAATAAGGTACTTAATTTACCAAAATTCATGTGTTTTAGGTTTTAATATCAGATGTTTCAAAATGAATATTCCTTCTGTAAAAAAAATATTTAATAATTACCGAAGGAATTCAGCACCTTGAATATCTATTATATGTAGATTTTGAATGAAAAAGAGCTCATATCAAGGTTAAGGCGAGGAGAGGAACCTGCTTTTAAGTTACTGGTGGAAAATTACCAGGACAGGGTATATTATAGTGTGCTGAATATCCTACATAATGCGAATGAGGCAGAAGATACAGCTCAAGAAACTTTTATTCAAGTATATGAATCAATTCATGGATTTAAAGAAGAGTCTAGCTTAGCTACGTGGATTTATAGAATTGCTGTGCGTAAGGCATTAGAAAAAATACGGAAGCAGAAAAATAGGCAACGTCTACATTCCATTGCACTGTGGTGGATGCCTACAGAAGAAAAAAGTATTGATGCAGCATACCTTAATCCTGGAATCAGTGAAGAAAACAAAGAAAAGGCAACCAAAATTTTTAAGGCCATTAGTGAGTTACCTGATAACCAACGAATCGCTTTTACATTGATACGAGTTCAAGGCATGAAGCATGAGGAAGCAAGTGAAATAATGAAACTGAGCAGAAAAGCACTGGAATCTTTATTAAGCCGGGCGAAAGAAAATTTGAAGCAAAAATTAAAATACTACTATAACTCTTAAAAAGATAATATGAAACATTTACCAGAAGATAAGCTAGAAAATGATTTAACTATCTTTTCGAATATGAAAGAAGTTGGCTCTCCCAATTTCTTCTATACAAGATTAACTGCTAGGATGGAAGATGAGTCTATTTCTCGTGTAAATGGATTATCAATCAATCCGATTTTGGGGCTTTGTGCATTAAGTATGTTTATTTTCATCAATAGTCTTCTCATAGAAAAAGATACAGATATAGTTAAAAGCAATACGGACAAACACATTGAAGCCTTAGCAGCTGAGTATGATCAAACTATAACAAATTAAAATGTCATAAGATGAGAAATATCGGAAAAAATAAATTTACCAGCTGGCTCACTATCATATTGATTGTTGCTAATATAGCTACCCTTCTATTCTATTGGATTGGAAATGATAAACACGCCCGAGACAATTCTCCAAAAGAGTTTTTATCTTCAAAACTAAATTTTAGTGCTCATCAAAAGAAGCTATATTTTGATTTAGCAAAGGAACATAATGAAAATGCGAAAAAAATAAGAGAGCAGATTAAAGTTAACAAAGATATTTTTTTTCAATTATTAAAATCGGATAAAATCATAGACAGCATTAGGAATAGTGCAGCTGCAAAAGTTAGTTCATCAATACAATCACTCGACATTTTAACTTTTGAACACTTTAAAAAAGTTCGAGCTATATGCACAGTAGAACAAAAACAAAAATTTGACGAATTAATTCAAAGAATGGTTAATGCAGTGAATAATCCTCAACAAGGCCCGCGCTATTCCATGAAAGAAGATACCACACAAACAGAATACAGTAAATAAATTAGTGCGAACAACATTCATTAGCGGTATTAACAAATCCTTATGGAGGATTGTGTAGGAGTAGTACATCTGACTATAAAAAGTATGAAAGAATTTATTAGTGCTATCTTATTTTTTTCTGTATTTACTGCAAGTGCCCAAAAGCCAGGTTCACCGCCAAGTATGGAAGAACGAATTAAGAAGACAAAAGAAATTATTAGCAGTGAAATACAACTGAATTCAACTCAACTGAAGATAACTATCGAAGCATTTAGTAATTTTTTTACACAGGTTGATCAACTGTTGAAAGGCGCTACGCCTCCACCAAATCCAATTCAACTCAAGCAATTAGAGGCCATTGAATCTGAAAGAGATCAGAAAATAATTTCTGTATTAAATGAAAATCAGGTAAAACGTTATAAAGAAATCATCTTGAAACTAAGGGGCCCCAAAGCCAGAACAAGGTAATCAACAAGGCCCCCTCCACAGAAACAATAATTATTAATATTTTTTAAACACTAACACTTCAAATACATGAAGCAATTCTACACTATTATCCTTTCGCTAATTGCAACCCTTACATTCGCTCAAAATAATAAACAAAATATTAGAGGAGTAATAGTAGATAAATTAGCTCAATACCCTATTTCTGGTGCAACAATTCAACTTATAAATGTTCAGAAAACAACCATTTCAGATACTAATGGTATCTATACTTTTAGTGAAGTCAATCCTGGAAGGTATGATCTGAAAATCACCTATACAGGATATAAGGAATCGTTGATACCGAATATAATCGTTGTATCTGGCAAAGAAACGATTCTAGACATTACGTTAGAGGAGGATTTTAAAAGCTTAAGAGATATTATTATTAAATCATCCAATAAGTCTTCTAGTATAAATAAAATGGCTACAGTAAGTGCGCGAACATTTTCGATGGAGGAAGTTAATCGTTATGCAGGAGGCAGGAGTGATCCAGCACGCCTTGCAGCAAATTTTGCTGGCGTAAGCACTCCAGATGACAGTAGAAATGATATAGTAATTAGAGGAAATTCCCCTACCGGAGTTTTATGGAAAATTGATGGGATGAACGTGACTAACCCCAATCATTTTGCATCTATAGGAACTACAGGAGGTGCAGTGAGTGCGTTAAACACCAACTTGTTAAAAAGTTCTGATTTTTTTACTTCTGCATTTCCAGCTGAGTATGGCAACGCCAATGCAGGAGTATTTGATATAGGTTTCAGAAATGGGAATAATAAGAAGCGGGAAACTACATTACAATTGGGTGTCATAACAGGTCTAGAAGCTACTACTGAAGGACCAATAAATAAAGATAAGGGATCTTCTTACTTAGTAGGGTATAGATATTCTTTAGCAGGTATTGCACAATCCATGGGAATTGATATAGGAACAACTGCCACTCCTACTTATCAAGACCTATCCTTTAAAATAAATAGTGGAACCTCAAAAATTGGAAAGTTTTCTCTATTTGGCATTTTGGGAACAAGTGTAGTTAATCTAGAAAGCGGAAGCAATAAAAATTCATTATATGGCAATGGTAATCAAGCAGATTTTACAAGCAAAATTGGAATTATTGGATTAAACCATTACAAACAACTTAATAACAAATCATTCTTTAGTACAACCATCGGAATAAATTATTCCAAAACCGATGTGACTAATTATGATTTTGATAGAATTTCTGAAGTCTCCTACCAAAGAGAAATTTCAAAAACAGCAAAAACTGGATACAATTTTAGCACCTCTTATAATTCAAAAATTAATTCAAGAGTATTCCTAAAAATAGGCATTGAGAACCAAGTATTAGGACTAGACCTTAATTATAAAACAAAACAACGACCTTCTGACAATTTTAATCAACTATGGGATTATAATAGCCAAACCAATTTTGCTCAAGCCTATGCTCAATTAAAATACAATCTGTCAGAAAAAATTACAGTGAATACAGGACTTCATGCGCAGAAGTTCTTTTTGAATAATTCGACTTCGGTAGAACCAAGGCTGGGGTTTAAATATGACATAAGCGATAAAAGTAATTTGACATTTGGGTATGGACTTCATTCACAAATGCAACCCATTAATGTCTATTTTTTACAAACACAAAATGGTGATGGTACATATAATTACAATAACGAAGACTTAGGTTTTACGAAAAGCAATCATTTCGTTATAGGCCATAACCTACAACCGGCTCAAGACTGGCGGATTAAAACAGAAATGTATTACCAATATTTATACAATGTGCCTGTCAATACATTTTCAAGTAGCTATTCCATGCTAAATACAGGGGCAGGATTCAAAACAGACTTAGAAGATAATTTAATTAATAAGGGTACAGGAAAAAATTATGGAATTGAACTCACAATAGAGAAATTTTTTAGCAAGGGTTATTATGGTCTATTTACTTCGTCATTATACAATTCAAAATATACAGGCAGTGATGGCATTGAGCGTAATACAGCCTTCAATGGAAAATATGTCTACAATATATTGGCGGGTAAAGAATGGAGTGTAGGTACAGGAAAACGAAATAAAACAAGTATTGACTTTAAATTTACGAATGCAGGGGGCAGGTATTATACCCCAATTGATTTGGTAAGTTCTCAAAATAGCAATCGAGAACAATTATCTTCAGACGTCTATTCAACTCAATACCCGAACTATTTTAGAATGGATATAAAACTTGGGTATACATTTAATAGCAAAAAAAATAAGGTGTCTCAAACGCTATCACTTGATTTACAAAATGTCACAAACCATAAGAATGTTTTCTCTCAAACATATGACAACAGGGACCAGAACGTGAGTTGGAAATATCAACTTGGATTTTTTCCAAACTTTATGTACAAAATTCAATTCTAACAAAATAAGAGAAATAAAAATAGATGAAGATTAAGTATAGATATAATTAAGATTTAATCTTTGAACTATAGTAACTTACAAATATCAGACGGTCTATTTAAGTATATTTTAAAAAGAGATATTATATGAGAAAAACAATTCTCTTCTTCCTATTCCTTATATCCGCATCAATAGAGTCATACTCTCAATTAGAGACTAACAACCAGAGTAAACTACCTAAAGTCTCTAATGGAAGCATCCAACGCATCACAAATTTCAAATCAAACTATGTTGATTCAAGGAATGTTGATGTGTGGCTGCCAGAAGGATATACTATAGATAAGAAATATCAGGTATTGTATATCCATGATGGACAAATGTTATTCGACAGCACAACCACTTGGAATCACAAGGAATGGCAAGTTGATGAAATTGCAACCAAACTGATTAACGAAAATACGGTTGCTCCATTTATTGTCGTGGGCATTTTCAATTCAGGTAGCAAAAGACATTCCGACTACTTTCCACAGAAACCATTTGAACACTTAAGTAAAGAAGAACAAGAGTTAATTTACAAATCAAATAGATCAAATAATAATTCAGTATTTGCTGACAAAATTCATTCAGACGATTATTTAAAATTTATAGTAGAGGAATTAAAGCCGTTTATTGATAGCTCCTATTCAACACTTAAAAGCAAGAAACATACATTCATTGCGGGAAGCAGTATGGGCGGATTAATATCCATGTATGCCATATGCGAATACCCCACTGTATTTGGCGGTGCTGCATGTATATCTACTCATTGGCCGGGCACATTTGCTGTAGACAATAATCCAATTCCAGATTCTTTTTTAGATTATCTGAAAATGAATTTACCCTCGCCGCGAAAGCACAAATTATATTTCGATCATGGTACGAAAACACTAGACGCTATGTATGGAGCATTTCAAACAAAAGCCGATCAAATTATAATTGAAAGAGGATATACATCTGCACATTTCATGACTAAAGTATTTGAAGGAGATGATCACACTGAAAAATCGTGGGCAAAACATCTTGACATACCATTGACATTTTTGCTCAAAAAATAGATATAAAAAAGATATAAACTAACATCATTACATGAAATATCCAATCACATTCATTCTACTATTATTAGTCCCCTCTTTATTTGCCCAAACAAATAACTCCACCAAAAGCAGTAGTAGCATTAGAATAGAAATGCTATTCCCTGAAGGGAAATCAAAGGCACTGATTTTAAGCTTTGATGATGGAACCAGTGCCGACAGAAAACTAGTGAAATTGATGAATGAATACGGACTTAAGGGTACATTTCATTTGAATTCAAATAAACTAGATACCAAAGGCTATCTGACAAAAAACGAAATCAAAACGCTTTTTACAGGCCATGAAGTTTCTGTTCATTCAGCAAACCACCCTGGTTTAACTGATCTGCCTAAACTTGATATCGTCTATGAAGTAGTTGAAGATAGAAAAGAATTAGAACGACTTACGGGAAAGACTGTTAGGGGAATGGCTTATCCGTTTGGAAGCTATGACGATAAAGTAGTTGAAGCTATTACTGGCTTGGGGATCGAATACGCTAGAACTGTAGGGGATTCATATAATTTTTCAATCCCCAAAGATTTTCTGCGATGGGACCCTAGTATCCATCAATTTGGTAAAGCGTACTTTAAAGCAGATGATTCAGAAAATGATAAAAAAGAACTTGCTGGTTTTTACAAATTGGTAGCAGATTTTATGAAAGCAGAAACCTTATCATTACTAGATGTTTGGGGACATAGTTGGGAAAATGATGGCGCTGGGAATAGATGGACTGAAATGGAAAATTTCTTTAAGATCGTCTCAAAACAAACGAATATTCACTACACCACCCAAATTGACTTGGTTGATTATATCAATGCTTACCACAATTTGAAGTTTTCGGTTGACAAGAAAATAATTTCAAACCTAAGTTCAATTGATATCTACATTAAGCTAGATAATAAAAACTATAAAATACCTGCAGGATCTGAAATAACTATTTAAGGTCAGTCATTAAATTCAGATTTATTTTTAATTTTGCTAGGGATATTTAAGGCCCTAAAATTGAAAAGAATTAATAAAACGAAACATTAATTTAATAATTATACTTTACATGAAATCTACAAAAATTATTTACTGGATAAGTACATCCATAATCTGCTTATTTTCATTAAGCGCTATACAAATGAATTCGCAAATGGCTATTGATGGCGCCAATCATTTGCTTATCCCTCGTTACCTCGCACTACAAGTAAGTATCGCCCAATTAATTGGATTGATTCTTTTGATAGTTCCTGCTATCCCAGCTCGAGTTAAAGAATGGGCCTATGTAGGATATGGAATCATGTATTTGACTGCACTCAATGGCCATTTATCAGTAGGCGATTCTTTCATACCCTATGGAATAATGGCTGTGCTGTTCTTTGGATTGCTACTTACCTCTTACTTGAGTTTTCATAAGTTAGAATCGGCAAAGAAAAACAACTAGAATCTTAATATGGTTGAAGGGGTTGAAGGGGTTGAAGGGGTTGAAGGGGTTGAAGGGATTTAAGAAGTTTAGGAGTGTTTAGGAAAGTTTAGAAAGGTTGAACAATACTTTTGATTTTATTTTTTTACCATTCTTAACGAAACTCCACCGCTAGCTTTCAAATCAAAAGAAAGTGCTTGATGAGACTTAACAGTTCTTTGTTCAGCCTTAACATGAGTAGCCGTTTTTACTTCCTCTGCGCCATCTGAGTAAATGTAAGCTGTATACGTGGAGTTATTGTCCAAAAATGATAAAGGAATTTTTATTGATCTTTTTTCACTATTTGTTATAGCCCCAACATACCATTCACTTCCACTTCGCCTTGCCACTGTTATGTGCTTGCCAATCTCTCCCTGTAATACTTTTGTATCATCCCAGGTTGTAGGCATATTATCCCATAAGTCTATTTCAGGTTCTCCATTATATTTATCAGCACCATCATAGCAATATAAAGGCGGGATGGGATTATAAAATACAATCGGCAAGGATAACCGATGCGCAAAAGTTGTACCGGTTGTACCGAAATACGCTAACGTGAAATCAGCTGGGCCTGCAATAAAACGAGTAAAGGCTAAATGGGTATCATGGGTTGCGTCTGGAGTCATTTCACTCAAAATGCCTTCTGCTGATAGTAAGTTAGGATATGTTCTGCTATACCCTGTTGGTCTATACTCATCATGTATATCAACCAACATTTCATATTTAGCACATTTCCTAATCGCTTCATGCAACCAAGTTGTCCAGTATTGAGAACCCACTTGGACAAAACCAAATTTGATTCCTTTGATCCCCCATTTCTTATATAAAGGCAATATATCATCCAACTGCCGCGCTAAATGTTTTTGATTGACATAAAGCCACACACCTATCCCACGCTCTTTACCATACTTCACTACTTCTTCGATATCTAAATTTCCACTTGTATTATATCCCACTGTATCGGCAGCAATTTTTGTAGCATCACTATTATCTCCAGACTCAAAACCATACCACCCAGCATCAATATGAATATACTGCATCTTCCTTTTGACTGCATAATCGATAGCCAGTTTACTACCCTTAGTGGAATTGGTCAAATCCCACATTATTTTACCTGGCTTAATCCAAGAAACATCTTTAATAGCAGAAGGCTGATTAAGATTTAACATGATAAAATTATTCTCTAACAACTGACCAGGTTGCTCTGCCGCCATGACCACTCTCCATGGACTGGAGAATGAAATCACGTTTTCTACAGGTCCGTATAATTTACAGGAAATGGTATTTGCTTTTTTATCACTGACGACGAACTTAGTCTTAGCAAAGTCAACCAATGCCGCTTCGGATAAACATGCATATAGCCCATTGGGCAATTCCAAGGTCAATGGTCGTTCACATTCATCAGGCCAATTTGATAAAGGGAGTAATTGATAGAGTGATTGGGCATAATCGGTAAACCAAGCTTTTGTATTTTCAGGTACCGTAAATTCTGTCATTTCACTGTCCACTTTATCTGAATTATCAGCTCCTTGCTTTAGAATTTCCACCAGATTATATCGAAACGCTACACCTTCATTGTAAGCACGTACTTCAAGATCAACATCTCTATCAAAGCAATAAAGGCAATCGCCCGTACTCATAACCAAACGGATATTTAATTGATTGTAATTATCTCTTATGCTATTCCGCTCTCCAATCACAGGATGCCATATTGTATCTTTACTACTCCGTATGACTTCTTTCAATCTAAGTCCATCAGAGAACCTTCCTATGCCAAGTGCGGATGGAAGTATTACTTCTTTGGCTTGGTAATTCATTTTCCAAGATAGCTTTCCGTCGGCTAACATAATTTCACTCTGTATTTTCCCATCGGGAGAAGTAATGGCAATTTTCTCCTGCGCATATACAGAAGAAGAAAGGGTTAACAGTAAAATAAAAATGTATTTATACATGGTCTTATTGTTGAGCTAATGAATTATCTAAAATACAGCTAATAGGTTCGAACTACATTTCTTATAACGAAATGCTTTTCGATAAATAATAATCAGGCTGAATAAACAGAAGTACCGTTAGGATTCTCTCAAAATCTTCTCCATTGCTTTTCCCTTCGCTAACTCATCAACTAATTTGTCGAGGTATCTCACCTTTTGAGTTAACGGATCTTCTATTTCCTCAACACGATAGCCACAGATTACACCAGTGATAAGGTATGCATTGGGATGAAGTGCTGCTTGGTTGAAAAAGGTTTCAAAGGTTACACGGTCATTAATCATTTGCTGCAAGGTCGATTCATCAAAACCAGTCAACCAGCATATTACTTGATCCAATTCACTTTTCGATCTATTCTTTTTCGCCACCTTAGTGAGGTATAAAGGATATACCGATGCGAATATCATTTTCCGAATTCGCTCCTGTTGTGTAGCAGAATTATTCATAGTATGAATTATGTAACAATGTAAGTTCAAGTAATAAGTGCAATTTTTTCTTGTAGCACTTGATTAGGTGTTTGATAATTAAATTTTCTTACTGGTCTATCGTTCAATAATTGTTCTACACGTTTTACTTGATAATCCGTTACCATACTAAGGTCAGTCTTTTTAGGGAAAAACCTTCTAATCTGTCCGATTCTGTTTTCAACAGTTCCTTTATCTTGACTGGTATAAGGTCTGGTAAAATAAGTATCAACATTTAACGCTTGTGCTACTTCGGTATGATTTGCAAATCCTAGATCATTATCAAAGGTTACCGTATGCATTGGAAAGTCTGCTTGCTCAAGTTTTTTAATAATGGCTTTACTTACTGTTTCACTACGCCTGTTTCGAAGCTTATAAAGACTGGTATGCAAAGTAGCTCTATCTGTCATAACTAATAATGCACCTTTATGGTTTTTACCCATCATAAAATCAACCTCAATATCACCTGGCCTAATTCGTTTGTTGACTATTTTAGGTCGCTTTTCAATTGGCACTCTGTTAGAAATAATACCGCGGTTATCTTTTTGATTACCCCGCTTTCTTCTTCGTCTAGCGTGTTTAAGGTGCAGATATATCCTTTTGAATGGTTTATCTGCCGCTTTATTACCATGCTTAGATTGCCATATCCATTGGTAAAGCCATTCGATACTCAAAGGACACTTCCCTGTTTTGTTGCCCTCCACACTAATCAGTTCAGGGCTCCACTTTTCTACCAACAACCACTGAAGAGCTTGTTGCTTCATTGCCAGACTAAACTTCACCAACTTTGGCTTAAGCTGGTGTCGCTGATCGGTTCTGCGTTGTGCATTGCTAGCCACATAACATCCTGCTGTTCTTCCTCGTTGAGCAGTATTCCTTCGCAGTTCCCTACTAATAGTGGAAGGATCTACTCCAAGTTCCGCCGCAACCTTTTTTTGTTTCATTCCGGCCTTAATAAAGGCTTCAATCTGATATCTTTGTACCAAACTGAGCTGAGTGTAATTTTTTGTCATAGTAACCAAAAGGTCGCACTACATGGTCAAAAGGCAAAAAGCCCTCAAAAGCTTTTTTGCCTTTTGTTTAAAAATTGCACTTATCAGTTGAACTCAGCCAATATTAAAAAATATATAGAATCTAATATACTTTTCAAGGGTTGAAGCTAGAAATCTTAGTTATCGAAATTGGGGATCTTCACATACTCTCCATTCTTAAGCGCTGACTGATGCGCAATAATTCCAGGTGCAGTATACGCCAACGCCTCATAAACATTAACGGTGGGCTGACGTTGGTTAATGATAGCATCAATAAAT
>CANGBH010000042.1 GCA_947451935.1 Chitinophagaceae bacterium | reverse complement strand
CCAACATATTTGGATGACTCCGACTGGAAATTGGCGTTATTCGATACTTCGTTTTTATTGGGACGATGAAACAACTCCTTCAGTTGAAGTACCTGTAGGAGATTTTTTTGGAATGGGTTGGGGGCGATACGCACAACTTAATTCATTGCCAGTAACCGTTAATCCAGGTAGTGCATTCAATTGTTATTGGCCAATGCCTTTTAGAAAAAAGTGTAAAATCACGATGGAAAATATCGATGAAAAAGACATGGTTTTATATTATCAAGTTGATTATGTCTTGACCGACGTACCATCGGATGCTGCTTATTTTCATGCACAATTTAGAAGAGTAAATCCATTACCCTATAAACAAGATGTTGTGTTGGTGGATGAAATTAAAGGCAAAGGACAATATGTTGGAACCTATATAGCTTGGGGAGTTCACAACAATGGATGGTGGGGTGAAGGTGAAATTAAATTTTTCATGGATGATGATGGAAAATATCCTACTATATGTGGAACAGGCACAGAAGACTATTTCTGTGGATCCTATGATTTTGACACCAGAAAGCAAAATGATGCAGGTGTAGAAAGAACAGAGTATACAGAATTTTCAACAGCCTATGCTGGTCTACATCAAGTAATCAGAGGCGATGGCCACTATGATGTCAGTCAACGTTTTGGATTATACCGTTGGCATATTACCGACCCCATTCGATTTGAAAAAAATCTAAAAGTTACTATCCAAGCCTTAGGTTGGAGAGGTGAAGGTCGATATCTTCCATTACAAGATGATATTGCATCAACTGTATTCTGGTATCAAACTCCAGGACATACTCCATTCCCTAAATTACCATCCAAGGATTTGCTTGAAGTGAATTAACTTTGGCATTAATTGGCCTCGTAGTACAATGCCCGCCCGGCTGACGCCAGTCGGACGGGGATAGTATAAGAGTAAATTTGACATTAATTGGCCTCGTAGTACAAAGGATAGTATAAGAGCCTCCGAAGCTCCTGATCCCGGTTCGATTCCAGGCGAGGCTACACATTATAAAAATAGCCTTTTAGTATAATTCCAACCCCAATACCCCTGGAATCCCTGCCTGCCGGCAGGCAGGGATTCCAGGGGAGGATACATATCGCTTTTCTATGTTCTATGCCTATGTTATAAAAAGCATTGACCACAATTATTACTACAAGGGGCACTGCGAAGACATCGAAAAAAGACTAGCACAACATAATAATGGTTTAACAAAATCCATCAAACCATACATACCTTTCAAGCTAGTTTACTTTGAAGTATTTACGAATCGTGAAGATGCTATTAAAAGAGAGAAGTACTTCAAGTCGGCAGCAGGAAGAAAATTCCTTAAAGTAAAGCTGATAGCAAATTAAATCACCTACTTAAAAAAATTAATCAGACTTACAGCTTCAAGCCGTTGTTTCAATATAGAAAATGATTCACTTCCAATGAAGATATAATTGGAATTAATAAATGCGACTGATTCAGTTTGTTGAGGACCCAACAATGAAATTTTTCGTTTATTACCACGAAAAAAATCATTGCCTTTGAAATCATATAATAAATACATAAATCGCTCCCCTGAAAATGAATAGCCCGTCAGCACGATGCGATGTGTACTCAAATCAACATCAGCTCCAGTAATTAATCCCCCTACATCCAAACTATCTTTTCGAACAGCCACATGAACTCCGTCCTCTTTTGATAGCTCATACAAAACTGTTCTGTTACCCTTCCACTGCTTTGTAAACAAGTATAACCTATCGTTGTAAGAAATCAATGCTTCACAATCCCAGTCTGTACTATTAGCAGGAAGAACAACTGGATGTAAAGGTTGATCTTCATACGTAAATTGGATTACTCTAGGCTTCACGACAGTATTGCCGACACGACCAAGCAAATCTGATTTTGCAATTTTATAAATGATAAATTTTGGTCTAGCGCCATTCAAATTATTACCAAAGTCACCTATATAAATATTTAATTCATCTTGAGCTATATCTTCCCAATCCAAATTATATGAATCTTGTAACCTGACTGTTCGAACAATCGAATTGGTTAATGTATCCATGGCATAAAGCACTGGCAGACCGCCGCCATCATTGAATTGCCAAACTAGATTATCCCAAAATATCATTCCAGAATTTTCTGATAATACAGGCGGCTGAATACATTTTAAAATTGGTAAAATAGATGTGGGAGCATAACGACATGACCCATTGTTTACGTTTGCTTTAGCATCATAATTAATGGCAGCCTTATCTGTACATCCTTCTACTTGAGCATAGGAAGCTAAAGAAGCTAAAATCAAAAAGGTTAACACGCTACAAAATCTATATATCATATACCCATTAATTTGTAATGACAATGATCCTCATATACAATTAATAAGAAGAATATTAACTCACTGCATGCAAGGGCTTACCCTGAATAAAGGATTCTAAAATGAGTAACATGCGTGAACAAATTCGTTCTCGTGCTTCTTTACTTATCCATGCAATATGCGGGGTTATTATAGCATTTGTCAGGCCAACTAATGGATGTTCTGGTGGAGGTGGCTCTTTATCTAATACATCCAACAAGGCTACAGCTATTTTATTCTGCGCTAAAGCATCTCTCAAATCAAGATTATCAATCAAGCCCCCTCTAGATGTATTAATTAAAATAGCATCTGACTTCATATGACTGAGGAAAATCGAATTAATAATTTTATCAGTTTGATCATTCAAAGGGCAATGCAAACTAATCACATTCGATGTTCCAGCTAATGTATGCAAGTCCATGAAATGCCTATTCGCTATATTTAAATCGCGTGTATGATGATAATTAATAATCATACCCATACTCTCTGCCATACTTGCAAAACACGAACCAATATTACCCATACCGATAATACCTAGTGTCTTTCCATGCAATTCCTTAATAGGAGTTAAAGCATAACACCAATCCTTATTTGTAGACCAGGACCCACTTCGCACAGAGTGGTCATGAACATCAACATGGTTGGTATAATGCAACAACATCGCCATAGCATGCTGTGCTACAGAGTAGGTTCCATAGTTAGGAACATTTGAAACCTGAATCCCTTTCTCTTTACATGCTTTTACATCTACACAATTATAGCCAGTAGCAGAAACCATGACGAGCTTCAATCGTTTGAAGTAATCAAGCTCTTCTATTCCCAATACACACTTATTTGTAATGATTACTTCAATATCTTGATCAAGTGTAAATAGCTCATCTTTACTTGTTCGATCACGAAAAATAACTTCTCCTAAACCAGAAAATAATGCACGTGAAAGGTCATCTTGAAAAAGAGTAAACCCATCAAGTATTAAAATCTTCATATCTACTTTTTCAATGATGGATGAATCAATTTATTTCACTTAACACATTGTTTATAGCGGACAACTCGCTTTCTGTAAAAGCAGTGTTCTGAAGCGCATTATATGCATCATGAATGTGAGATACCTTACTTGCACCGATCAACACAGACGTGACACGAGCATCTTTTAATAACCACGCAATAGCCATTTCTACTAGCTTTTGTCCACGGCTTGATGCAATATCATTGAGCTTTTTGATGCTAGATACTTTCTCTTTTGTTATTTGGTCTGGACTCAATGAAGGATTTCTACTTGCACGAGATTCAGCAGGAATGCCATTCAAGTATTTATCTGTAAGTAGTCCTTGGGCAAGTGGTGAAAATGCAATACATCCAACCATGTTTTTTCCTAATACATCCAATAAACCTTCCTCAGGTGTTCTAACCAACATTGAATACTTTGGTTGGTGGATAAGGCATGGTGTACCTAATTTTCTTAAGATATCAAATGCTTCTTGAGCTTGTTCAGGTGGATAGTTTGACAAACCAACATACAATGCCTTCCCCTGACGAACTATCAAATCTAATGCGGTCATGGTTTCTTCAAGCGGTGTATTGGGATCAGGACGATGATGATAAAATATGTCTACATAATCAAGCTGCATGCGCTTCAAACTTTGATCAAGACTTGAAACTAGGTATTTTTTGCTTCCCCAATCTCCATACGGACCATCCCACATGGTATAGCCAGCCTTGGTTGAAATAATCATCTCATCACGATATGCACCAAATCCTTTTTGCAAAATATCTCCAAAATTGGACTCTGCACTTCCTGGAGGAGGACCATAGTTATTGGCTAAATCGAAATGTGTGATGCCTAAATCGAATGCCGTATATAATATATTCTCATAGGTAGAACGAAGATCTACATGTCCAAAATTTTGCCAGAGTCCAAGTGAAATAGCTGGCAAAACCAAACCGCTATTTCCACACCTGCGGTAAGGCATCTTACTATATCGAGCTGAGTCTGCTTTGTAATCCATCTGTAAATCTATTTATATTATTATTTAGAATGGAAAGATATTTCAACATTTTTAATTCCACGTTGCCCCTAAAACAATTCTCCTAAATTAACAGCAAAACCTCTAGAACCATCTCTTCCGAAACCATAATCGATACAGACATTTGCGCCTGAGTATTTATTTAATTTAATTCGCAAGCCAAGTCCATAGCCAGGAATGAAGCCCTGATATCCTCTGGAAATATGCTCAGAAAATGTTTGACCATTTACAAACACTACACCACCAATGAGTCCATTTGAACTAATCTGAAATCGATATTCAGATTCAAGGTAAATCATATTTCGAGCCCTATATCTTCCTTGGAGATACCCTCTCCCGGAATTATACGTGTCATCCCAACCCGTACTAGGCAACATAAGATATGGTGGTTTACCACCAAGCGTAACCCAATTATGACTCCACAGCGCAAGTATGTTTTTTGAATTGGAAGACGGATGTAGGTATTTTCTAAATTCCAACTGAAGCGACTGCCAATTATTATCACTTCCAAATGTCTTTATACTAGGCCTATAGGTGATATTTGCTTGCAATCCATTTTGCGGGTTAATTGTATTAAGCCTTGAATCATACAATAATTTAAGTACAGGCCCAGAAGCAGTAACTGTTTTTTGAAATCCATAAGACTGAAAAGAGGTAACACTATTTGCTGGAGGATCAACTTCATTTATATTCCATAAACGATCATAATAAAAACCAAGTCCAGCATAAAAATTTGGAGCGAAAGACTTCAACGCAGTTTGATGCAATTTAATACCATGATAATCGACTAGATAACCACTCGATTCCTTAGAGTCAGAACCAAGATCAAACACCTTTGATGGATATTTGATGTAGCGCCAATCTAGGAGTATATTAAACTTATTTTTGTTTGTCCAAATATTAGCTTGAACAGGGAGCATCAACTGTTTATATTGTGAATAGGTGATGTTTGTGGCTATGCTTGACACCTTTTTATCCGTTGAATAATTTTTACTTGTATAGAAGGCAAGATTAGCAGTAACTAATCCAGCCCATCCTGTATGCATCGCATAGCCAGCAGCGGGAACGGCAGAAAACTGAGCTTTTTCTGGATCTTTGGTTGATATTTTTTTGGGGTGAATATATTCGCCAATAATTTCAAGTAAATCTTTCTGTGTATGAACTGCCTGAATTTTACTCGAATCATCAATCGGTAAAGCAGCCTTTTTAGAAGTATCAATCTGTTGAGCATTGATCGACAGACTACTTAGAGAAAAAATCCAAAACAGTACGGGATATATTATTTTCAACTACTGAGTATTAATAAGTTTTTACGTGTTGCAAATATCCAACATCATAATCTATAATCAGTGCAAATAATTGATTTCTGTCAATTTTAACAGAGATTCTCAACATAGTATGTTAAAACACTCAGAGCTTTACCACTTGACCAGTTCGCACACTTTCATCACAGGCAAATGCAATTCGCAAACTATTTACCGCATCTTCCACATGATCTGTTAAGTCAATATCTTCAAGAATAGCTTTCATAAAATATGCTTGCTCTCTATTGCAAAGCTCTTGATGATCTGGCTCATCAGTAAGATCTATCCATTCATCAGGCTTCGTAAATGCATTCTTTTCATTCAGATCAGCATGATGTAATCGCAACGATTCTGTTTTTGTATGGGCTTCAATGGAAGATGACTTTCCAGCTCCACCAGCGTCTTTAGCTACAATAGATACGCAACCTTTCGGACCAATTACGTCTTTCACAAAAAAAGCAGTCTCACTAATCATTGGTCCCCACCCTGCTTCATACCAACCTACTGAACCATCTTCAAAACGAATTTGAAGTTGCCCATAATTATAATTCCCAGCTGGAATTTCTTCAGTAAGTCGCGCCCCTATGGCACTTACCTGAATGGGCTTTGATCTTACCATTTGGCACATCACATCAATATAATGTACGCCACAGTCTACTATTGGACTAAGGCTATTCATGAGGTTGCGATGCACATCCCACATATACCCTTGACTCTGTTGATTCAAGTTCATCCTCATCACCAATGGTTTACCAAGCTGATGAGATAATTCAATGAATTTTATCCAAGAAGGATGATGCCTTAGGATATAGCCTATAACTAATTTCTTGCCTGCTTTTTTGGCTGCAGCAGCAACCCGTTCTGCTCCTACCACTGAATCTGCAATCGGCTTTTCCATAAAAACATGACATCCTTTTTCAAATGACATGATTGCAAATTGCTCATGCGTGTCAGGATACGTAGAGATGCACACTGCATCTGGAGCCGTTTTCTCAAGTGCTTCAGCAAAATCACTAAAAAGAGGATATCCCCCTCCTAATTTTTCATTCAGCACTTCCTTACTTTTTCCAGTTGATACAATACCACATATCTCAGCATTATCCATTTTACTATATGCAATAGCATGAGAAGCGCCCATATTGCCACAGCCCAAAACAAGAATACGCAGTTTTTTACCTGAAGTCATTATGTTGATTTTAGAAGATTATTTATTGAGTCTAAAGTAAACATTTAAAAAGTACTTGCAAGGTATTCTAAATACTTTTTAAATGTTTCGCGTTAAAAGGGGAAATTCATAAATTCACTTCAATACCAAATTCTACTACATCATGAAGAAAGTATTTTATATAACATTTTGTATACTTAGCATAGCGGGTCGAATTCAATTAAATGCACAAACTAATGTCATTAACCCATTCAACAACTTGACCTTCCGATTTATCGGTCCAGATGGAAACAGAGCCATTGCAGTTGTTGGCGAGCCAGGAAACCCTTTAGTTTCTTATGTTGGTGCAGCCTCTGGCGGAATTTTCAAAACTACAGACGGTGGGATAAATTGGAATCCAATTTTTGATGAAATGGATAACTCATCCATTGGAGCATTAGCTATTGCTGAAGGAAATCATAACCATATTTGGGCTGGTACTGGCGAAACATTTTTAATCCGCCCTGCACATGCCAACGGAAATGGTATTTATAAATCAGTTGATGGAGGTAAGTCCTGGAAAAATATGGGACTTAAAGAAACAGTCCTTATAAGTAAAGTTATTGTTGATCCTTCAGATACAAATACAGTTTATGTAGCAGCATTAGGTCATGCCCATGGCCCACAACAAGAGCGTGGTGTTTATAAAACGATTGACGGTGGAATTACTTGGAACCGAATTTTATTTGTAGATGAGAATACAGGATGCAGTGACTTATCAATCAATCCAAAGGATCCCAAAAATTTAGTAGCTGCCATGTGGCAAGTAGAACTCAAAACCTGGAACTTAAATAGTGGTGGACCAGGAAGTGGATTTTATAAAACAACCGATGGAGGAAAAACATGGAAACAAATGCAAAATGGTTTGCCGGGCGGATCAGCACATCCCATTGGCAAAACCTCTATTGATATTGCACAAAGTAATCCAACCACAATCTATGCATTAGTGGAGGATAAGTCACCCGGATTGTATAAGTCAATAGACGGAGGCGAAAACTGGAAACTTATCTATGAAAGCCATTCCATGGCGCAGCGTGCACCTTACTATACAAGAGTAAGGGTTTCATCTCAAGATGAAAATAAACTGTATACCATCTGTGTAACGATAATGGAATCCTTAGATGGCGGCAAAACATTCAATGGAAATGGCAATTACAACCCAGGTGGAGACAACCATGATATTTGGTTTGATCCTAAAAATGCAGAGCGCATAATGGTTGCACATGATGGTTGCATGAATATGACACTAACTGGAGGAAAATCATGGCAAAATATCAATCTCCCGATTGCACAACTTTATCATGTTGCAGTTGATGATATGGTTCCTTATCACGTCATGGGAAATAGACAAGACGGTTCTTCATATAGAACTGCAGCTATCAATATGCAAGGATCTATACCTCTTTCTGCTTGGGAAAATGTTGGCGGTTGCGAAAGTGGTTTTGCCCAAGCTGACCCCTTTGATAATAATATTATTTGGTCGGGCTGCTATGATGGCGGACTAGATGTAACGAATGTAAAAACAGGATTATCCCATGATGTACGAGCATGGCCTGAAGCAGGATATGGATGGGCTCCTGCAGACATGACCTATCGATGGCATTGGAATTTCCCAATGGTTGTTTCAAAACATGAAAAAGGAACAGTTTTTGTTGGAAGTCAATATGTACATAAAACAACTAATGCCGGCATGAATTGGTCATTAGTAAGCCCTGATCTTACCACGAATACAAAATCCCATCAACAAAACTCAGGTGGTATGAACTCCGATAACCTGATGACATTTGACGGATGCACATTGTATGTCATTGCTGAATCACCAATTAAAAAAGGAGTATTGTGGACTGGCAGTAATGACGGACAAGTTAATATCACTTTAGATGGAGGTAAGACCTGGAAAAATGTTACAGCAAATATTAAAAATATTGCACCATGGGGAACAGTTCGAAGTATTGATCCGTCAAATTTTGATGCGGGGACAGCATACATAAGCATTGTATACCAACAATTAGGAGACTTCAAGCCCTACTTGTTTAAAACTACAGATTTTGGAAAAAGCTGGAAAAAAATAAGCAATACATTACCGATGAATAATAGCTCCTTTATTCATTGTATCAAGGAAGATCCTGAACAAAAAGGATTGCTTTATGCAGGTTCTGATAATGGGTTATTTATTAGTCCGGATGATGGCTCAACATGGACTCAAATAAAAAACAATTTACCGCCATCCCCTATCTATTACCTCGCTGTACAAAAAAACTTTAAAGACCTAGCCATTGCAACCTATGGCAGAGGTTTTTATATCCTTGATGATATAAGTGCCATCCGAAATTGGGCTAAAAATGCCATGAAAAGTAAAATTGAATTGTATCCAATTAGAAATGCATATCGATTCAATATGAAAGCTGGCACACATGCCGAATATACAATGGCATCAGGAAGCAATCCACCCTATGGCGCAAGCATTAATTACTATCTACCAGAAGACTTAAAAGAAGACCCAAGCATTTACATACTAAATAATCATGGCGACACCGTTCAACATCTTAAAGGAACTAAAGAAAAAGGAATCAATAGAGTTTGGTGGAATTTAGCTCATGATCAAATCGAGTTACCACTATTGAAAACAAAGCCAATTAATAAAGAGTTTGTTAAACTCGATACGACTGGATCAAGAACTATGTTTATTTATGACTTAGATATTGCGCCAGGACTTCAAGCCCCTCGCATTCCACCTGGCACATATACTGTTGTCTTAAAAGCGGGAAACATCATTTTAAAAGATAGATTAAATGTACTGAAGGATCCAAATATTAATTCCTCTCCAGTAGATATCAATCTGCAGTATCAACATGGAATGGAGTTGTACAATAGCATAAAGCATTGCCTTTCGATCATTTCAGATATGGAGAACAAAAGGGCTGCATTCTTAAAAGAAGGTAGCATGGCTTCTTTGGAAAAAGAAAAAAAGATATATGCTTTAGAAAGCGAACTCATGGACATACACCAAACCGGCGCTCGCATGGATATATTTAGAAATCCAGCTAAAGTATTTGAGAGAATGTTGTCTATTGGAAAAGAGAGCATTGCAAATGGAGCGGACTTCCCTCCAACTAGTCAACAACGAGAAGTGTTCAAATCCTTAAAAGTAAAATTAAGTGCTATCGAAAAGGCATATAAAATTATTCAGCCCTAGTTTGTAACAAACTTAGTTTTTGAATACCAAACAAACCGGCATAGAAACGTTAATGTCTTTATGCAGATCGGTCAGCTTACCAGTATAATCATCAAATGAAAAGACTTGTAGTCTGCTTTCAGTTTGACTAGCTACAAACATTAATTTACCACTTGGATCAAAGGTGAAATTTCTTGGCATCTTCGCAACAGGCTGATGATTATTTGCCTCTAACCTGCCATCAGGAAGTATTTTAAACACTGCAATATCATCACTTGTAATCCGATTTGAGACCAAAAGCCATTTGCCATTGGGAGAAATATGAATATCAGCACTTGCTTTGTCATCCTTAACCTTAGATGTATCGGTAACGATAGTTTGTACATTTGTTAATTTATCTCCTGCTACATGATATACATCAACTAATCCTTTTAATTCTGAAACCAAATACATTCTTGTTCCCGATTTATCAAACACCAGGTGTCTTGGGCCATTACCAGCATTGATTTTTATTTTCTTATACGCCACACTCACTGTACCATCTTTGTTGACTTTATGCTGATAGATATTATCTGTACCCAAATCTGTAACATATAAAAATTGCTCATCCGGCGATAACACGACATTATGAGCATGTGGCTCCATTTGCCTTGATTTATTGATACTAGAACCTGAATAGACAATGTGCTGACTAATAGGCAATAATTCTCCATCCTTTGTTTTGAATACACTTAAACTTCCACCAGTATAATTAGCCGTATATACAGTTTGACTTGATTGCCTGTACGTTACAAAACATGGCGCTGCGCCAATTGTGGGAGTTGAATTTATAAATGAAAATACATGATTAGAATTCTTATGATAAGATGTGATTTTTGCATCACCTCCATCATCTTCAGAAACAGCATACATATATTCTCCATTTGGAGTAACAGTCAAGTACGATGCATTTTTATTTTTTAGCTGATATACTGGGGAGGATGCCCCTGTTAAACCATTCACATCAAATACTTCAATACCTGAATTGCCTTTTGCTGTATATGAACCAACGATGAGTTGATAATGTGTAGTATCAGTTGATATAGTAGCAAAGAGTGTATGAATAGAAATTAAGATGAATGAAATCATAAAAATAATTTAAGAGCACTAAGTTAATCTTAATTTTTGTTTGATTATGAAGAAGGTATGTACACTAAATACCTTTGGGCTACTTCATGCTTTTGATCCATTCACTGATCAGTGCAACACCCTCGGCATGAATCAACTTCCTTCCTAGTTCGGGCATCATAACTCCTGGATCAGTTGATGCCATTCTATACCAAAGTATACTTTGACTTGAAACTCCAGGCTGTATATCAACTTTTAAATCGCCAGATCCACGACCTGCGGCAATAGGTGTTTTATAAAACCCATATGCAGTTGAATCTGTTGTTTTCCAATCTAAAAAAAGACCGGATGTCTGCGCCTGTCCAGATTTATTATGACAATGCGCACAATTTATTTCAAGATAAGCATGTGCCCTATCCTGAATCGATTGTGTATGATCAGCGTAATTAACTAAATGCGGAATACGTTCTTTGTTATTCGGAAGTCCAGTTAATATTCCTTCCTTCTCCCACCTCATGAGCTGATTTTCTTTCACTCCTTCATAATCATGATCTCCATTTAACTGACGAGCTGAGGGACCAATTGGAGTCATGATACCATTCCGTTCATGACAACTTTTGCATTGATTCATATTTGGAACGGAATAGTCAAATTGAATAACTTTTCCATTCATATCACGAAAACTAACAGGTGTATTTCCACCAGTCACCTCTAGCGATGCATCCGTTTGGTCATCATTCCAAACATATGGCAAGGATGTCCATCCCTTAGGTTCATGAAGCAATATCCTCGTTTCGATCAAACGTCTTCCTTTTGTTGGTTTTCTTTCGTCAGCATAATAGAAAAATGTCTTGATAATTGCTGTACCAATAGGAAATTGCAAAACGGAATCCGCGTTATAAGACACTTGAGTACCACTAGGAATTTTTACAAATCGAAGTTTATGTGCGTAATCTGAAAAAAGGGGTGAATTTAATTCATATGGTAAGACATGCTCAGAAGGAGTTTGATCTTTAATATTTCCAACGAAAAATCCGTAGTCAGATAATTTTTCATGATACGAAATAGAATATTCCTTTTGTATGGAGGTTAGCGAGAGATTAACCATCATCACAAAGACAAAAAAGATAAAAATAGATGACTTACGAATGTTGAATTTATTTATGCCCATTGTTCAGCCAATTGCTTGTTTCCAGTGTACAATCATATTTACTTGCATCTCGAGAAACATTTTTAAAATCATGTTCTGCATCAATATTTGCAAATGATTGATTCGTATTATTTCGAATACAAATCCTATTAGCAGAACCATACAATCTGTTTGAGTCGACTAAACTAGGGTTAAGAATACCGTCGTATACTATAAAAGGAACATCCTTCCCAAATTTAAGTTTGAAGCGATAGAGCTGTCCAAATCGGCCTTCCATTGGCACTTTTGCATGTTTTCGTTCAAATATATTTTCCTGAATACTTATAGCAGTTGGATATGGATTGTATAACGTATCCTTAATTTCATTTTCCGTCATAAAGTAGCTGATGATTCCAATACCCATAGTAGCGTTATTGATGATGTCATTTTGATATACATCAACATGATTAGTGGCTAAAATAAGTACCCCAGTTCCTTTAGGAACTTTTGCTACAATATTTCCTTTGGGAGCGAAATTTGAAAAATTATTTTCGGTAATGCTATTGTGATGCACTTTTACAAATCCACCCTGCTTCTGAACAAGGTCAGGTAAATCAAATACTAATATTCCACCCGTATTTTCAGTAGCGGTATTATTATATACTTCTGCATATAGGGAATTCTCGATTTCAATACCTGCCACATTGTGATACGCAGTTGAATTTTTAACAACAATATATTTTGATTGCCCTACGTATATTCCCGCATCAGAAGCTCCAATAGCCATACAACTATCTATTTCTACTCCTTCACATTGAACGGGATATAATGCATACCCGCCATTATCTTTTGTAGGCTTGCCTGTCCATTCCGCTTTAACACGTCTAAAAGTCATCCCTTTTACATGCATCGTCTTGATCAAATCACCTTTTGAATCTTGCACAGTCAAGTCTTCTAAAATGATATTTTCACAATTGGTGATTTTAATACCCTCTGCACCTGATTGTTGATTTTTGAAGGATAAAATTGTTTTATCCATTCCTTTGCCCCTAATGGTGATATTTTTCTTTCCATCAATTGACAGACTTTTTGAGATGGTAAAATTTCCTTCTTCTATATCAACAACGGATCCGTCTTCAGCTAAAATAAAATCGGTCTGAATCTTTTTTTCAATTGAAGCTTGTGCGGATAGATATTTAGTATGAAAGACCAAGACAAAAATGATAAGAAGTAATTTTTTCATATGGACTAATAAGAATACTGGTCAATTGTAATTAAGAAAAATATTAGTGAATTTAGTAAATGGACTGATGTAATTTATTAAATATTCACGAAGTTCATCCTGAAAAAAGAATATATGATAAATAAAAATAAGGCTACTTGTATACCCTAATATAATCAACTTGCATGGTGGCATTAGCTATAGTGGGATCAACTGCTCCACCAAATCCTCCCCCTATTGCGAGATTAACGAGAAAGAAAAAATTCTTATTGAAAGGAATATCGGACGAGTTGACAACTGTATGAAATAACGTATCATCAACGTAAAATTTGAGAGACTCGCTAGACCATTCTAGTTTATACTCATGAAACTCAGTCGTTGCATTAGATATCTTCATTGTAGAACCTACCGGATTACCACCAGAACGCCCTGGATAATGAACCGTTCCATAAATAGTATTTAAATCACGCCCTAAATGCTCCATGATATCAATTTCACCACAGGCAGGCCATCCTAAAGCATCAATATCTGCACCCATCATCCAAACTGCTGGCCATGTACCAACACCAATGGGCATTTTAGCTCTGATTTTAACTACCCCATATGTAAACTCAAATTTTCCTTTTGAGATTAATCTAGCTGATGTATAATGTCTACCCTCATAATTTTCCTTTATTGCCTGTATGTTTAACATGCCATTTTTAACAAAGGCATTCTTAGATTCATTTGTATAATATTCTAGTTCTTGATTCCCCCATCCGTCTGGACCATTTCCGATTTCATAACTCCATTTTGAAGAATCAGGACGACCTGCTAGATTAAATTCATCAGACCAATATAGTTTAAGCTTCTTTCCATGATCATTATTTAAAGCCGAAAGACTCTCATACTTTTTATAACTCGAAAGAATGCTACTAACAAAAAAAAGGAAGAAAAGGGTAAAAAAATATTTCATATACAAAAGATTGATGCTGAATTTAAAAGATGACTAGTATAGACTTCGATTTTGAGAGATTAAAAGTAAAGATTTACTCCGAATGATTTTTTATCATTTTTATTTTTAAAAAAATTATGCTATTCATTAAAACAAGATAGATGCAACTAATCCCTGATTTATGGTTTACTTTGTAAAAAGTAAATAAATTGACTAGAATTTATGTCATATTGATAACGTCGTTTTCGCTTTTTTTACATTTGAAGACTAAGGCTTACGCTATTAATTTTACTGATACACTTAGACCAACCAATTCACTCAAGACATCTACTAGTTCCAATTTTAAATACAAATTACCTTCAGCTTTATTTTTAACAGGGATAGCTACTGCAACATTACCTCCTTTGCATAATCTTGAAACATCTATTTACAATAACGTAAACAGTAAGCCTAGAATTCAAAATCATGCT
>CANGBH010000041.1 GCA_947451935.1 Chitinophagaceae bacterium | reverse complement strand
GAGTTCTTTCAATTTCAGATCCTGTAACCTCAAACCAAGGTGTTTGCTGGTTGATGAGGATATCCTTGTAATAATTATATAGAGACGCACGCTTTTCTACTTCAGGATACTCCCTAAGTTCATCTTTGGCCCAGGGAAGATCATGTTTACAGAGAAGGTAGCCATCATATTTTCTTTCTGAGATTTGATTCAAAATCCATTGATCGCATTGATCAAAGACAAATTCACTCCATACTTTCATCACATACATATCGGTGTCGATAAATAATATAGGCTGCTTTGTTGAATCATTTTTTGAATGATGTATAGAAAGTTCTATAAGAGCTTTCTCTTCCAAGGCCAATTGACCCTTTGCAATTAAAAGCAAATCCTCATATGAATAGTTAGTCCCATTTTTTATCAAATACTCGCGTGCATATTCTTGACACCAATGCGTTGAAAAATGTAACGCTAAGTCTGTGCAAAGAGTACTTTTTCCGGTAGACTCTGGACCAATAGCTACGATTTTTAAAATATGATCAGTGTTATTCAACTTCATGTGCTTTTTTTCTCCATTCTATCAATCCGAGAATAGCCAATACCAATAAAATCAAATAATATAAAGATGTGTTATCATACCCTTTTACGTAATACAATGGCACAGAAACGATATTGGTTATAATCCACCAAATCCAACTATTCACTTTCTTTTTAGCCATGAGCCACATCCCGGTAAATGCTGAAGCAGACGCAAGTGCATCAGCCCATGGTATAGCGCCTGGAGCAAAAGCGTCCTTTATATATTGTAAGGCTAAAAATATAATTAAATACACCCCGATGAAGAATAAAAATTCATTGCGCCTTTCAGTAGCTGATGAATTTGAAATCCGAATAAGTAATTCTTTATTACCATTTTGTCTCATCCAATTATACCATCCATATATGCTCATGATAGTATAGTACAAATTCACTGTAGCCTCCCCAAATAAATCTCCCTGAAAACTCAAATAGATGTATATAATGGTGCTCAGTATTCCAATGGGGTATACCCAAATATTCCCTTTTTTTGAAAACCAAACGGAAATAATTCCTGAAACAATAGCGATATTCTCTAAAGCACCGATCATTCCCATAATGCAAAAATGATACGGAATTCTCAGAAAACCTAAAAGTAAAATTGATTATGCCAGACAATCATTGTTTTAGTAAATTTGAATACTATAGAACAACTCAATGGTTATTGCATAACTTTCGTTTTCATATTATAATCTACATCATATCAGTACTATAAACCATTCCACCATTGTTATTACCGGCGCGGCATCTGGCATAGGCAGATTGCTTGCATTAGAAGCAGCTAAAAAAAAGGCGGCACATATTATTATCCTTGATATTAATGAGCAGGCAGGAATAAATGTATGTAACGAAATTAAAAAAGCGGGAACTGATTGCTCATTTTTAAAAGTAGATCTCGCTAACCAAACTTCTATCGCAGAAGCAGTAGAAAACATTTATGCTATAGTACCATCAATTGACATAGTAATTAATAATGCAGGAATTGTAACTGGTAAATTATTTCATGATCATACAGATGCCGAAATAGAAAGTACTATTTCCATTAACTTGAATGCACCAATGTACCTCACCCATAAAATACTTCCTGGCATGCTGAAAAACAAAGGTGGGCACATTGTTAATGTGGCATCTGCAGCGGGGATGGCTGCTCACCCAAAACTATCTGTATATGCTGCCAGTAAATGGGGAATGATTGGATGGAGTGAAAGCTTAAGGCTTGAATTAGAACAAGCAAATACTGGTATTAGAATAACTACGGTTACGCCATATTATATTAACACTGGAATGTTCAAAGGTGTTAGATCACCCATTATTCCATTATTAAAACCTGAAGTAGTTGCTAAAAAAATCGTTAGCGCAATTGAAAAAAATAAAATTTTTTCTCGAATGCCAGGCCTAGTGTATGCAATGCCCTTTTTTAAAGGTATTTTACCCCAACGTTGGTTTGATGCCATAGTAGGAAAAGTATTTGGCGTATATGGTGCGATGAATTTCTTTGAAGGAAGACAACAACCAGAACAAAAAAATAACGAAATTAAGTAGAGAACAAAATAGTTTTTATGAAAATAGCAATACTTGGTGCAGGGATGGTAGGATCAGCGATGGCAAAAGACTTAAGCAAAGATTTTGACGTGTGCTCATTCGACATCAATCAAGAAGCACTAAACAAACTAGCTGCAAGTGGATTCAAGATTAAAACGAAACAAGCCGATTTACAGGATTACGAACATTATCCAGAAATGCTTCAAGAATTTGATCTTGTTGTATGTGCTGTTCCCGGCTTTATGGGATTCAATACACTGAAGGCCATCATCACTGCAGGAAAAGATTGTGCAGATATTTCATTTTTCCCTGAAAACGCACTGGATTTAGATAGTTTAGCAAAAGAAAAACAAGTAACCGTTATAACAGATATTGGTGTAGCTCCTGGAATGAGCAACTTAATTATTGGCTATTACAATCAGCTCATAACCATAAACTCCTTTGAAATTTATGTGGGGGGTTTGCCAAAGGTGAGAAAAAAACCATTCGAATACAAAGCCCCATTTTCGCCTATTGATGTGATTGAAGAATACACTCGTCCAGCTCGATTATTTGAAAATGGCAGAATCGTGGTTAAGCAAGCACTCAGTGAAAAAGAATTCATTGAATTTGATGAACTAGGAACATTAGAGGCATTTAACACAGATGGACTTCGCTCATTATTATTCACGATGTCTCATATAAAAGACCAAAAAGAAAAAACGCTGCGCTATCCAGGACATTCAGAACTAATTATCGGACTTCAGCAAGCAGGATTTTTTGCTGAAGAACCCATGAAATTCGGTAATGAAATGATTAGGCCAATTGATGTTACGTCAAAAATTTTATTCAAAGAATGGAAGCTAGAACCTGGAGATGAAGAGCTCACTGTAATGAAAGTTATTCTTCATGGCACTGAAGATGGAAAATCTAAAAAAATTGAATATAATCTATTAGATAGGTATGATACTAAGACAGCAATTTCATCCATGAGTCGCTCTACCGGATATACATGTACAGCTGCTGCAAACTTGATTGCAAAAAAGATGTTTACTAAAAAAGGGGTTTATCCACCTGAGCTTATGGCATCCACAGAAGGCTGCTTTCAATTTGTGATGGATTACTTGAATGCAAGAGGTGTAAATTGGATAAAAAAATAGCTAGTTAAGCGAAAGCGGAGATTATTCAGCTTCAGCAACCACTTCTGTTACTTCAGGAATCATTCGCTTCATCATGCCTTCAATACCCGATTTGAGGGTGATCATAGAAGATGGGCAACCACTGCAACTTCCTTGAAGCATTAGGGTTACAATGCCATCCTCAAACTTTTTGAATTGTATAGCCCCACCATCCATCTCAACAGCAGGCTTAACATAATTTTCGAGTAATTCTTTAATGCGTTTAACAACATCACCGTCTTCAGATAATACAATGTTTCCGTCTGTAGATTGAGAAACAGGTACTTCATCTTCATTAACAACTTGTTTGCCTTCTTCGAGGTAGTCTTTTAGAAACTGACGAATAGAAGGTTTTATATCTTCCCAATCTGCATCCCCATTTTTGGTCAGGGTCACAAAATTACTGGCAATGAACACGCTTTTTACGAAAGGAAAGCTGAACAATTCCAATGCCAATGGAGAGGGCTTTGCCGAATCAAGGTCTTGAAAATCAATACTCTTACCAGGATACAGCAATTTGTTTGCCACAAATTTCATGGTCTCCGGATTAGGTGTCATTTCAGTATAGATGCTCACTGTTATATTTCCTGTCTTAATCATATTTAGTATTGAAACTCAAAATTAACAAGAAGTTCCGGTTTTGAGCAGTCCCAAGTCCCTTTTAAAACACTTTTAGTTGACTTTAGGATTAAAATTTCCAAAATCGAAACTGACCAACGCACAGTTCTGATCATGATTTGTTGTAGGGACTTAAATAAACTAACCAGCGAATAGGTAATTATGGAATAAACTTAATTCATTTATTCTGGCAAAAAGTCAATGCCTCCAATTGGGCTAATCTTGGAGTAGGAAAAGTAAAAAATGGCCCTTTTAGGGGCCATCTATATACTAATCTCGAAAAGTTGGTGCTTGAAGTAGAATAGGTAACAACGGCGATGATAAAATGAGTTCTAATTCAAAGGTGATTTGCCTAAACGATACGCAAATTTAGCTTTAATAAAAACCCTAAATAAGTACTATGTTATCAAGTAGGTGAAAAAGTATGTGATAATTTTTATACATAATATTATTCATTATGATATGATAATCAATGATTTTCATATTAGTGATATACGTTATACGTATATGTACGCTACATAAACGAGTAAATCACGGAATCAAAGATGCTGATTAATGCATATTGCATCTAGTTATGAAATTTCGCATAATAATTTTTTTGATTCTAATTGGTTACGGACCAATTGCACAAGAGAAATCATTGCCCCCCATTATTAGAAAATTATTGTCATTCCCGGGTAGTATTCAAACCTATCCCCTAAACAATGACAAGCTCATACCAAACCTAGACCTCCCCAAAAATTATAACAACACGAATCAAGTTGTAATCAAAACAAAGGACCAATTATTGGTAGGAATAGTGGGAACAGGAAGACTCTACAAACTAGATACTTCAGGAAATAATTTTAATTGGACAAGAATAGACTCGACCTACTTTACTGGCTATAATTTTGGCTGTATCTATTTTACGCTTGACAGTACTATATATTCTTTTGGAGGCAACGGCTTTTGGCATATAAATGGATCTCTACGGTATTTTAATCCAATTAGCAAAGAATGGAATGCCAGACCCCTATCGGATGAAGTTCATTTTTCGGTTGGGAGTTTTGGCAATACACGTTATTATTACGTAGACAGTGAAAGACAAACACTTTTCATTATTGGAATGAACAGTTCAGCGGAATACCTTAAAGATTTAAGCAAAGATAATTTTTATGGTAATAAATTAATGGCGCTCAACATCAAGACAGGTGATTGGAAAACCATGGGCATCTACAAAGACTCCTCTTACACTATTCTTGGTGTAAGTCCTTGGGGTTTATTTGTCAACAACAACACATTCATTGACATAAAAAATAATAAAATCAATAGCTTAAGCGAAAGCAAGAAGAATAATATGCTTGCCATACTGGAGAATTCAACTCTACCTAATGATTACTCCTTAAGTTTCATCGCAGACTCGACGCTATATATTGGCGATTACAAAGGTCACATAGATTCCATGAAAATAACCAGTGCAGACATTATTCATACCAACGTGCCATTTTATACTCCTATAGAAATAAATAAAAAACTTTCGAGAGAAGGCATACTGAAGGTAATTATTGGTGTATTAATAGTAATCGTTGTGTTTTTACTCTTTCAGATAACCCGAAAACGGAATCAGGCGATGCCCATTGCCATTATTGGATCAGGACAAAGTACAGAGGATTCAACCGAACAAACTACTGTAGTACCAAAAACGGGAAATCCACTTGAATTTAGGTCTTCTAAAATCATAGAACTGCTCGATGAGAGGGAGAAAAGCCTACTAGCATTCATTTATTCTCACTCATCAGATGAAAGACTAACTAGCATTGATGAAATCAATAAGATCATAGGAGCAGCGCAACGATCTACTGAAATACAAAAAAGATTGAGAAGCGATATCATTACTTCAATAAATGATAAACTTTCATTGATATCGGATACCAAGAAACCGGTCATAAGTAAGCAACGCTCAGAATTTGATAAACGTAGTTTTGAATATTTTATAGACCCCGACTATATGAGCTTGGTCAAAAAGGTAGTTGACAGTAACTAAATGATAGGAGTACAGAAGCAACTATAACATTGGGGCTTCAATTCACGTGAGAATAGATTCAATTTTATCAATGATCATTTGTGGTGCAATCTGATTCATACAAGCATGATCTCCACGCCAGCATGTTTTATTTCCATATACAGAACAAGGCCTGCAAGGAAGATTAACTTGAACTGCATTGGATATATCTTGATTATACCCATAAAATCCAGCAAAAGGATGAGTTGCACCCCATACAGAAACAACTCGCACATTGCATAAAGAAGCTAAATGCATATTAGCAGAATCCATAGTAACCATGATATCTAGATTAGTCATGATCTCTAGTTCCTGACCTATAGAAAGTCCATTGTCAATAGGCACTACATGCTTAAAATAATTCACCCACTCTGATACAATTCTTTTCTCTGCGCCACCACCAGAAAAAAAATACAGCTGATAGCCTTCCTTATCAAAATGACTGACTACGGTTTTAAACATATCTAAAGGATACATTTTAGCAGCGTGCTTTGCAAATGGGGCAAAGCCAATTTTAATATCCCCGATTCGTGTTGCTTTTGATGGTTTAACTAGATTTACTTCATTGTGCTTCACTGGAATAGGACCAAATCCTAGTTCAACAAAAACCTGGTGGTATCTTTCGGCAGTATGCGGCAGTGGCCTAAATATCTTTGATCCTTTTCGAGTAAGTGCGAATTTTTCAAAACGACCTTTATCAATAAGTGCTGTTTTTTTACGTGCTACTTTAAAAAGGAATCTGAGAAGATGCGTTCTCAATACGCCATGCATATCAGCTACTGAAACAATGTTAAACTCTTTACGAAGCGCATTAAAAAGCTTTATTATTCCAATAATACCTTTATGCTTACCCACTAGATCAGCCCCTACAAATTCTAGTCGATTTATTCCGGTAAAGAGATTTGCATATTGGGTATTGCTCAATAAAATCAATTCTTCATCAGGATAGTGATTCAGAAATTCTTTTACAACAGGAACCAATAGGGCAACATCACCAAGAGCGGAAAACCTAATTACCAAGGTTTTTGTACCAGTAGGAGATGATTTCATTTCTTTGAATTATTGTACAATATTGGATTCAGTGAAGGGTCATTATACATTTTCATTTGCCTATACACCTTCATCTTCTTTATTCCAGCTTCAATATCAGATAACAATAGATCAATTGAACTGGATAAATCATCACATTGCTCCAATAAGATGGACAATTTAGCCTTACACTTGTCCTTATGTTCTTGCGATGCATCTTCTCTATCTGCTTCCTCTTTCATATGATAAATCTTCAACATCAAGATAGAAAGCCTATCGATAGCCCATGCTGGACTTTCTGTGTTCAACACTGCGTCGGGTTGTGTAACCACTGAGGTATACAACTGAAGAAAATAATCGTCTATATACTCCACCACATCTGTACGGTCCTGATTTGATTTATCAATTCGACGTTTCAAAACAATACCCTCGATAGGGTCAATAGATGGATTGCGTATAATATCCTCAAGATGCCATTGAATGGTATCAATATAGTTTTTCCAATAAAACAGATGAGCTAATGAACCTTTTTCAAAAGGATTAACAAGCTCATTGTCAACATTATTATGTTCGTGATAATCTCGAATACTACGATTAAATGTTTCGATGCAAAGTGTACTGATCATAATGGTGCAAAAATAATGAAACTAATCAGATCAAAAGCAATTGATAAAGTCAGAACAATTTACAATGATTGACTTAACCATTAATGATCATGCTTTCACACGCCTTGCTTTAATCAAAATGGTAATATTTAACGCTAAAAGAATACAAATAGACAATGCAGCAACATTGCTAATATCTTTTGCGGCCGTTAGTTGCTTTGCATAAATACCAAAAAAGGCCCAACTGAGCACAAAACCATATGCTGGCTCCTTGCGCCTGCCAACAAAAAAGATACCTAGTACTAACGCTATAACAATCATTACTATACTCCAAATTTCTTCACGAAATGGACTGCCTTGCCATCCTATGCCAATAAATAATGCTGTAAAATTAGCGATAGTGGCAACACAAATCCATGCAAGATAAACGACAAATGTATGATAGATCCAAAATCGATAAAATGGGGTAAGTGTTTTTTTACTGCCGATAATTTTGATATATAATATGATTAGTGTAATCAAAAATGCTAGCATAATGATTAAGGAAGAAGCCAAATAGAGGTACTGCCATGTTAATAGCCAAGCAATATTCAAGACACAAGTAATCTGAAAATAAGGACTTATTTTTTGTATGATTTGCTTAATTGGTTCAGCCATTTTTTTGCCGGTTGCGGCTATACTACAAACAACAAATCCGATGATCATAATATAAATAACACTCCAAATACTAAAGGTGAAGCCCGCTGGAACAAAATAGTTAGGGTAGAAATCAGAAATTTCGCCGGTATTATATCCATTAATCTTCGAGACACTTGCAATGGTATTCACAAACAGCACAACAGCAAAGCCTAGGGTGTTTAAAAAGGCATTTAGTTTTGATGACATGAGCAGAAATTTAGATTAAAAGTAAAGCTTATAGCATTTTAATATACCAATAAAATTACACATCACCAATGTGTTTTTCTCCTTTCTTTCCAATACGATAACTCGACATTTGATTATAGCCGTTGCAATCATTCTAAAACACCAACCCTAAAGCAACTATATACTTGCTTCAACTCAAGCTCAATGAGTATTAAAACAAATACTACTCATTTTGGAATGATATAGAATACCTAAATTCATTACCTTAATTGCATAATTCAATGTATGCAAAGAGCCATTACCTTTCTATTATTGTTAATTACCATATCAGGATATACGCAAAAAAAATATCCTCTATTTTCAGTTACGATCAATAAAGTAGAACTAAATGCTGAATATAAAGATGGCGTACTCAACAAGCAAATAGCGTATAGTATTTCATCTAATGATAAAAATATTACTCAAGCATCTATTCAGTTTGTAAACATATCCACTGACACGATTGAAATTTCAAATGTCCTTCCCTTTGGTCCTAACAGAGATCATCAATACATCACAGGCTTAGGAGACCATCCGCTGTCTAGGACACATCTTTTTCTGCCAGGAAGAATTCCAATTAATGTAGTTTGTCCAGATAACGCTTGGGAACTTGGTTTTGCCTGCATCGAAGAAGAAGGCAAGAAGATCACATCCCTTACCAGAAGAGATAGATCTAGCATTGAGAAAGGAGAGCGGCGACGGTTTGAAACAATTCTCTATCCTGGCGGGAAAGTAAGCTATAATCAATGGACACTGCCATTTGAAGGGGATTGGCAAGAGGGACTTCGATTAATCTTTCAAGAAAAAATATTATTTGATCTAGATCAATTCGATAATAGTTTATTCGAGAGAAAAGACTTAAAGTGGATAAGGCATAGCTATGTCATGCACCTCATGCAGGCTTGGGATACTAAATTGTATAACCCATCATCCAACACTTACCAATTGGATAAATTCATCAAAAAAAGCAAGGACCTCTATGGTGGCGATGATGTGATTGGCATTTGGCCCACTTGGCCATCACTTGGATTAGACCAGCGAAATCAATTTGACTTATTTCGCGACTTACCGGGAGGACTTAAGGCCATTAAAAAACTAGCAGAAGAATCAAGAAAAAGCGCGACTAAATTTTTTGTATGCTACAATCCGTGGGATGAAAGTACACGAAGCGAAGGCCACCTTGCTGGTATTAGTCAACTCATAAAAGAAACTTCAGCAGATGGAGTCGTTTTAGATACTAGAGGAGCATCGAGCAAAGAACTTCAAGATGCTGCCGATCAAGTTAGGAAAGGTGTCATCATGTATAGCGAAGGGATGGCTATCCCAAAAGACATGCCTATGATTGTTAGCGGAAGAGTTCATAATGCATTGTACTATGTGCCCATGCTAAATCTGAATAAATTCATTAAACCTTCCTTTGCTATTTTTCGCGTGGCAGAAATAAACAAAGAGAGAATTCAGCGCGAATTTGCCACATCATTTTTCAATGGTTATGGAACTGAGCTGAACATTTTTGCACCAGGATGGCCATCGTGGGCTGATGAACAATATGCATACCTTGGTAAGACCACCCGTATTCTCAGAGAAAACACAGAGAACTTTACTTCTGGAACAATAACACCTGTTATTGAAACAAGTAGAGATAGTATTTGGGTGAATGAATGGAAAGGCGATGAAAAAAACATCTATACCATTTATAGTATCATCCCAGAAGGATATAAGGGAAATCTATTTAAGGTTAATCCAAAAAAAGGATTCCACTTCGTAGACATTTGGCATCACATATTGCTTGAGCCAATGAAGATCCAAGATAATTTTTTAATTGAAGCTGAAACCAATGCCTTTCATAAAAAATACCTTGGCACAAATAATGAGGGTGAAGTTGACTGTATTGCACAATTACCAAATATTATTCAAGCGGAAATAAAAGGTGATCAGTTACATATCTCTGCAGAAAAGTGCAAGACTATTTTGTTGTGGAAAGGAGAGCCTGCATACCATAACAAACCCATTACCTATACTCCAGGAAGTCATACCATCAGCTTATACAAGCAGTTTGGCATGTGGGAAGGAAAATTTGTGGTGCAAGCGTTTGATCAAGGGGCTTTAGTGGATGAACAAGTTCTTTACCTTAAACCGGGAACAGCAAGAAAAATCAGTACAACGCAACAAAAAGTTATTTCAACAACATCTTCTATTCCATCTGGAATGAAGAAAATTCCTGCTGGTACTTTTTTATTTAAAGAAAGTCATGGTGACGAATTTATTCCTTACCCAAATGAAGGTGTAGGCATGCAATTCAACATGCCTTCATTTTATATGGATGAATTCTGTGTTACCAATGAAAAATTTTACAATTTTCTACAATCAAGCAAGTATAAACCATCAGATACAACAAACTTTTTAAAACACTGGAAAAAAGGTAAGCCTTCAAAAGATATATTAAATAAGCCTGTCGTCTATATCTCATACGAAGATGCACTTGCTTATGCTAAATGGGCTGGGAAGAGACTCCCTACCGAAATTGAATGGCAATATGCAGCTCAAACGAGTACTTTGAATGAATGGCCATGGGAACAAAAAAATCCAGTCATTCGAAAAGAAGAAGCAGTAACTGAATCACTGACAGTAATCAATATCGAGGGAATAGATTCTGGCTATTGCAATCTAGGAAATGGGAAAATGGATGATGTGGGCAGTTATCCTAAAGGAAAGAATCCAAATGGCCTCCAAGACTTAGTTGGCTCTGTTTGGCAACTCACCCTCGATCAATATGTCGATGGCAGCTATACCTACATCATGCTAAAGGGAGGATCTTACTTTAAACCCTCTGGAAGTTGGTGGTATGTACAAAGCGGTCCAAGGGAATTGCATTATAGGCAATATCTGCTCAGGGTTTCACAAGGCTTTGAGCGAAATGGTACCATTGGATTTCGGTGTGTAAAGTAATTTCAACTTGTTTGAGGCTTCATAACAAAGAATTCAGTTAACTACTACGCAATTAACTTACGTATTAATACGTAATAATATTTTTGTTACCCTGAAAACTCCACTCTCCAGCATCAAACATACTACATTCAGTACCTTATCGTTCTAGTAGTATGTTTAGCTCTGAAGACGTAAACCTATCCCTTCTGCGCAGTCGTGCGTTTAATCAACGATGGGCATCAGTTCCAGAGGGAGTAATCCCACTAACTGCTGCCGATCCAGATTTTCCGTGTGCTGAGCCAATCCGTGAAGCAATTTCACGCTATGCCTCGGATGGGTACTTTTCATATGGAGCCCCTGAAGGCCTGCTTGAATTCAGAGAAGCTCTATCAATTGACTATATAGAAAACAAAAAAGTACAATTTAGCCCTGATAAAATTTTACCCGTAGACAGTGCTGCATTCGGAATATTCTTAACCTGCAAATCGTTATTAAACCCGGGAGACGAGGCTATTGTATTTGATCCGGTTGATTTTTTATTCAGGCATTCTGTTGAATCTGTTGGTGGGAAAGCAATTCCTTTTGCTATTCCTCCTGGAACAGATTATGTGGACTTTTCAACGCTTGAGCAATACATTACTCCAAAAACGAAAATGATTTGCCTTTGCAATCCACTAAATCCTACAGGAAAAGTATTTACACGGGCTGAGTTGATTCATCTTGCTGAAATAGCAGAGAGACACGATTTAGCTATTCTCTCTGATGAAATTTGGAGTGATATTGTATTTAAGCCCTTTCAATTTACCAGTTTAGCATCTATTGATCAAAGTATACAAAATAGAACAGTAACCATTACTGGTTTCAGTAAATCGTATGGTCTTGCTGGACTAAGAATAGGTGCTATACTGACTTCAAATGAAACATACTTTAAAAAAATATACTCAACCTCTAGACATGAATCAACTGTTCACGGGAGTAATGTAATTGGGCAAATTGGAGCAAAAACAGCACTTAACGAATGCAGATGGTGGTTGATCAACTTCATTGCACATCTTCAAAAAATGCGTGACCTCTGTGTGTCTGAACTAAATAGCATAAACGGATTTAATTGTATTGCGCCGCAAGGTTGCTATGTAGCATTTGCAAATATTACCAAAACAGGTATGTCTAGTGAGGCTATGCATAAACATTTACTCGAAGAAGCTAAAGTGTCCGTTGTGCCAGGAGTAAAAAAATGGTTTGGCGAAGGCGCAAACGGATACATCAGATTAAGTTTTGCTACAAGTGAACAGATCCTAACAGAAGCTCTTTCACGTATAAAAAACTCCATTAAATAACGTGAAGGCAGTTATCATTGGCGGAGGCATTGCAGGAATCACTATGGGCATTTTGCTTCATAGAAAAGGCCTTGAAGTTATCATAAACGAACGCGCATGCAGCATTCCATTAACCGGGAATGCATTCCTCATGCATTCTGAAGGCGTTTCAATCTTGAAAGAACTTGGAAATGGATATTCTCATAAAAAAATTCCAGGAAAATTAGTTGATACCTATAGCTTGAGAAGGCCCACAGATGAAGAGATAAAATTTCAAAAACTTGACCCCTGGCAATGCATACAAAGAAAAGATGTCATAAAATTTTTATATGAACTTATACCAAATGAATATATAGTACATGGGCGTGAATTTTCCCATTTTTTATATGATGAAAAGAAAGCTTATGCTGCTGTATTTAAAAATGGAGATATAGAGTATGGAGATATATTCATTGGAGCAGATGGGGGGAATTCAGCAGTAAGACAAGAAATTTTTGGAAACACCCAATACACCCCTGTTGATGTCAAAGAGGTATTAGGAATTTTTGAAAACAAAGAAATAAGTCAACAATTTGAACATCAATTTACTAAGTTTCAGCACAAATCAAAAGGGCTCTCTTTTGGAATGATACCAACCTCTGATACAGAATTAATTTGGTACATACAATATGATACACGTATCAATGATATCGATGACAGCCCAAGCCCCAAAGATCTTAAAGGATTCTGCAAAAATTTACTTTTTGAGTTTCCTCCTATAGTTCAAGAGGTTATGGATACAGACGATTTTCACTCAACCTATATTTGGCATACAAAAGATTTTGACATCCTCCCATCATTCCATCGAAATAATATTGTTTTAATTGGAGATGCAGCACACCTGGCACTCCCTTTTACAAGTGCTGGCACAACAAATGCGCTAGTGGACGCGCATACGCTCTGCAATTGCATTGTTGATGAGGAAGATTACACAAGTGCATTTAAAAAATTCTATGGACTTCGAGCAGAACATATTGCCAATCAAATTCAATTAGGGAGAAACCTGAAAAAAGATTTTCTATACCCAACACATAAAGAAGATGATGACCTCATTGTGCCACTTATTATAAAACAATCAAGACCTCAAGATAAAAAAACATACGACCAGAGTATACGTATTATGTACTTTACCGATCCCATTTGTTCAACATGCTGGATCATCCAACCACAACTTAGAAAACTGCAATTGGAATACAATGAGCATGTAAACATTGAATATAAAATGGGAGGATTACTTCCTTCATGGGATAATTATAATCGCTTTGGCATCAAAACTCCAAGTGATGTAGCAGCGCATTGGGAAGAAGTCTGCTCTTATTATGAAATGCCAATTAATAAACATATTTGGCTTGAAGACCCATTACCCTCTTCTTATCCACCATCTATAGCATTCAAGGCAGCACAATTACAAGATACAGGCAAGGCAGTTTTATTCCTTCGAAGAATAAGAGAAATGGTGTTCCTAGAGAAAAAGAATATCATAAAAAAAGAATTCCTTCATAGAGCTGCATTTGATGTTGGATTGGATGCTGCGAGATTACTACGAGATCTCGAAGGCAGGGCACAAGAAAAATTCAAAGAAGATCTTATACTATCAGATAAGTTAAATATACAAGTGCTCCCGACTTTAATATTTTCAAACAGCGATGGGATTGAACTAGCATTAAATGGATTTCAGCCGTACGAAAGTTTTGTAGAGATTATACATCAATTAAACCCTAACGCAACAAAATCTGAATACGAAAAAAGTCCAAAATATTTATTCGAAGAATTTCAAACCATGACCTCAAAAGAATTTTCATTTTTACTAGACAAAAATGAGAATGAGTCGAGAGAAATATTACAAGACCTTTTTGATAAAAATCTCATCACAAAATTTGAGAGCACTTCAGGTAACATGTGGATTAATAATTTTAATCAAATTGAATCATAAAGAAAAAAGGCAGTCTATAACATTAAAAAAGGCAAGCAGTTTGTATTCTGCTTGCCTTTTTTAATGAGTTTGATTGTTAAGTAATTGCTTACTCTTTTACTGTTGTATTTTTTACTGGAGCGGCTTGTTCCCATTCAGCTCTGTTGAGTTTCTTTTTCTCAGGTACAACTTGATCACCATTATTACCGTCATACAATCTGCCATTTTTCATTACATACTTTATGGTATTGGTGTTGCGGATATTTTCTAATGGATTTTTATCTAAGATAATAAGATCAGCCAATTTACCT
>CANGBH010000040.1 GCA_947451935.1 Chitinophagaceae bacterium | reverse complement strand
CAACGTAGTATTTTAAATAAATAGTAGAAAAGAACATTAAATGTATGTTATATGGCAAGTATTAACTTAATTGAATCGTTTCAGGACTTTAAGGATGCAGAAAATATCGATCGTCCTACGCTCATGAAGGTGTTAGAAGATGTGTTTAAAACCCTTCTGAGAAAAAAATATGGCTCAGACGAAAGTTTTGACGTTATCGTTAACACTGAAAAAGGGGATCTTGAGATTGTCCGTCGCAGGATGATTGTAGAAGATGGAGCTGTTGAAAATCCACTTATCGAGATTGCGTATAGTGATGCCGTTAAAATCGAGCCCGATTTTGAAGTAGGTGAAGAATTGTATGAAGAAGTGGAAATCCAGGATTTTGGCCGTAGAGCAATTCTAGCTGCAAAGCAAACACTTGCTAGCCGCATTGGAGATTTGAAGAAAAATGCACTTGTAAAAAAATATGGTGACCGCGTTGGAGATATCATCAATGCTGAAGTTTACCAAGTTTGGAAGAAAGAAGTTTTGTTGATTGACGAGGATGGAAATGAATTAATTCTTCCAAAATCAGAACAAATTCCTGCTGATTACTTCAAGAAAGGGGAGAGTATTCGTTCTGTAATTAAAAAGGTAGAACTAAAAAACAATGCACCTGTTATTATACTATCAAGAACGCATTCTTCATTCCTAGCCAAATTGCTAGAGATTGAAGTTCCTGAAATTTTTGATGGTCTTATTGTGATTAGAAAGATTGTTCGTGAACCAGGAGAGCGTGCTAAAGTAGCTGTTGAAAGTTATGATGATCGTATTGATCCTGTAGGTGCTTGCGTAGGTATGAAAGGAAGTCGTATTCATGGTATTGTAAGGGAGTTGAAAAATGAAAATATCGACGTAATTAATTTTACAAACAATATTCAATTGTTGATTCAACGTTCTTTAACACCTGCCAGAATCACACGTATGAATATTGATAATGAAGGTAAGCGTGCTGAAGTATTTGTTTCTCCAGATCAAGTATCACTTGCTATCGGTAAGCGTGGTGTAAACATCAAATTGGCAGAAGACCTTACAGGATTCGTTATCGATGTATATAGAGATAATGAAGGCGAAATGGCTGAATACGACATCGATTTGGATGAATTTAGTGATGAAATAGAAGCATGGATCATTGAAGAACTAAAGCGTATTGGTTGTGATACCGCGCGTAGTGTACTTGATCTAACGCCAACTGAATTGGAACGTAGAACAGACCTTGAAAAGGAAACAATCGAAGATATTCGTGAAATCCTTAGGTCTGAATTTGAAAAAGAATAATTGTTAGTGGTTTTTTAAAAGATAGCTAAGCATAAAAGCTGAAGGAGGATCAATGTCAGAAGCAAACACACCCAGGTTAATGGCTGCGGCCAAGGAATTCAACATCGGTAAAGACACGTTGGTGGATTTCCTTGTGAGTAAGAATTTTAGTAAGGATGATCTTAAGCCAACATCCAAATTGTCAGAAGATATGTACAACTGCTTGCTGCAGGAATTTTCTTCAGACAAAGCGGCTAAGGCTAAGAGTGATGCCATTGAAATTCCGAAGGGTAGTTCTGGCGATGTTAAGAAAAAGAAGGATGAAGAGGAAATAGTTTTCAAAAAAGATGCTAAGAAGAAGGCACAAGCTGAGATTTCAGAACCTGTTGTACCTCCAGTTGCTCCTGTAGAAGAAGCACCCGTGTCAGTTCCTGAGATTATTGCTCCAGAACCAGCAAAAGCACCTGCAGAAGTAGAAAAGCTAAAAATAGATGCACCAGAACTTGATGGTCCGAAATTGCTTCACAAGATTGATCTTGATGCAATTGATTCATCTACTAGACCAAAACGTGGAGCCACTAAAAAGAAAGAAGAGAAAGAAAAAACAACCACTTCCACAAATACTAAGCCTGAAGTTACTGAACCTGTTGAAGTGCCTGCTACTCCTGTAGTGGCTAAAGCACCTGAAACAGAGATGATTAAAATTGAGGCACCAGAGCTTGAAGGAACAAAGGTGGTGGGTAAGATAGAATTAACTCCAGATCTTGAAGATCGTGGTCGTAGCGCTGATGAAAAAAGAAAGCGTAAGCGTATTCCTATTGAGAAGAAAGATGAGGAAAGGATGAAGCCATTGCTTCAAAAAGATGGTGCAAAGCCAGCAGGTGGAGCAGCAAGGCCAACAGCCCCAAGGGCCCCTGGAACATCTCGAATGGCAATACGAAAGGACAAAGATGTTAAGGAAATTGACGAGAAGGAAATTCAAAATAAGATAAAAGAAACCCAAGCTAAGCTCTCCGGTGGCGGTGGTTCTAAGCCAAAGATTACCAAATCCAAAATGCGCCGTCTTAAACGCGAAGAAATGGAGGCGGGTACTGAAGGAGAAGAAAGCAAAATTCAACTAACTGAGTTTATCAGTGTAAGTGAATTGGCCAATTTACTTGATGTCAATTTTGCTGATATCATCAGCAAATGCATGAGCTTAGGTATAATGGTATCTATCAATCAACGTCTTGATGCTGAAGTTATTGAATTGGTGGCAGGTGAGTTTGGATATGAGGTAGAATTCATCGACATGGAGAAGCAGATGGAAATGGAGGAGCAAGACACCGATGATCAACTTGAAGATAATGTATCTCGTGCACCTATTGTTACCATCATGGGGCATGTCGATCATGGTAAAACTTCCTTACTGGATTATATACGAAATGCAAATGTGGTAGCAGGTGAGGCTGGTGGTATTACACAGCACATTGGTGCATACCATGTTGATTTACCATCTGGAAAATCGATCACTTTCTTAGATACACCTGGTCACGAAGCCTTCACCGCAATGCGTGCTCGTGGTGCAAAGGTTACAGATTTGGCTATTATTGTGGTTGCAGCAGATGATGCTGTTATGCCACAAACACGAGAGGCTATTAGCCATGCTCAAGCAGCTGGCGTTCCTATGATTTTTGCTATAAATAAAATTGATAAAGATGGTGCCAATTCTCAGAAAATTTATGAGCAATTAGCTGGAATGAATATTCTTGTTGAAGAGTGGGGTGGTAAATTCCAAAGTCAAGAACTTTCTGCAAAGCAAGGTCTAAATGTTGACAAGCTTCTTGAAAAAATATTGCTTGAATCGGAAATGCTTGACTTAAAAGCTAATCCAGAAAAAGAAGCTTCAGGTACAGTGATTGAAGCTACTCTTGATAAAGGAAGAGGGTATGTAGCTACAATACTCGTGCAAAATGGTACACTTCATGTTGGAGATCTAGTAGTAAGTGGACAACATTATGGAAGAGTAAAAGCGATGGTTAATGAGCGTAACAAAAAAGTAGATGTTGTACCTCCTGCAACGCCAGTGTTAATCCTTGGGTTAAATGGAGCACCACAAGCAGGAGAGAAATTCAAAGTATATAAAGATGAATCTGAGGCTAAAGAAATAGCTGGAAGACGATCACAAATTTTACGTGAGCAAGGTATTCGTACCAAGAAACATATCACACTTGATGAAATTGGACGTCGTCTTGCATTGGGTAACTTCAAAGAACTTAACATCATCATTAAAGGTGATGTGGATGGTTCGGTAGAAGCATTAAGTGACTCACTTCAAAAACTTTCAACACAGGAAGTAGCTATCAAGGTTGTACATAAAGCAGTTGGACAAATCACCGAAAGTGACGTATTGCTCGCTACTGCATCAGATGCAATTATCGTAGGATTTAACGTAAGGCCTTCTTTACAAGCAAATAAGCTTGCAGAAAGTGAAGGAGTTCAAATTAAACTTTACTCAATCATCTATAATGTAATAGAGGAAATCAAGAGCGCGATGGAAGGTATGCTTGAGCCTAAGATTGAAGAGAAGATTGTTGCCAATGTTGAAATCCGCGAAGTGTATAAGTTCGATAAGGCTACAGTAGCAGGATGTCAAGTGCTTGATGGAAAAATCATGCGCAACAATAAAATCAGAATCATTAGAGATGGTATTGTGGAGTATCCAAAAGGAGAAGGACAGAGTGCAGAGTTGGGAAGCTTGAAGCGTTATAAAGATGATGCTAAGGAAGTTACCGCTGGTATGGAATGTGGATTGACGATTAAGAATTATAATGATATTAGGGTTGGTGACGTAATCGAAGCATTTGAAGAAACGGAAGTTAAAAGAACCCTCTAAGTTTAAATTAAGAAAACTTTAAGGTTGTTTTTACGCGTAACACAGCGATTTCAGTCAAATTTGAACATGGATGCACGTGCATCATTAAAAGTGATAATAAGCATGAGACAATTTTTTGCCATTCTCTTTTTTTTAGCCGTTTCTGTTGTGGGAAAATCACAGTCAGCAAGGGTTTTGGCCGATAAAATTGTTGCGATTGTAGGCGATAAGATCGTATTACGCAGTGATATTTCTAACTACATAGACGATATGAAACGTCAAGGCAATGAAGTGCCTGCAAACGTAGAATGTCTATTGTTAGATAAAATGATGCAAGATAAGGCGTTGGTTCTACAGGCTGAAAAGGATTCATTACCTGTGGGTGACGAAGAAGTTGAAGCGGAACTTGATCAACGTGTGCGTTATTTCGTTATGCAGTATGGTGGTAAAGAAGCCTTTGAACAAATTGCAGGTCGAACAGTATATCAAGTAAAAGAAGACTTCCGTAAGTCCATCAAGGAAGGACGTCTTGCGAAATCAATGCGTGATAAAATTGTTGAATTCATCAAGATTACACCAAATGAAGTAAAAGACTATTTCGATAAAATACCCAAGGATTCTTTACCGTTCTATGAAACTGAATTAGTCATTGGCCAAATAGTAATTCATCCTAAAGCGGGTAGAGAATTGGAGAAGTTTGTTCAAGATGAACTCTTGGATTACAAAAGACAAGTTGAAGCTGGTAACAAGACCTTCGAAACTATGGCAAGACTGTATTCTGAAGATCCAGGAAGTAAACAGCTTGGTGGACGATTTGAATTGAGCAAAACAGATAAGCAAACCGATCCTGATTTCAAGAATGCTGCATTTAGGTTGAAAGAGGGACAGATTTCTCCAGTTATTAAATCCAAGTTTGGATATCATATCATCCAAATGGTAAGCCGTAACGGAGATGATGCAGTTGTGAGGCATATCCTAAGAATACCACAGGTGTTGGAAGAAGACATACAAGAGACCAAGCAGAAATTGGATTCAGTTCGTTCTAAATTGATTGCCTCAACAATCACCTTTGGCGAGGCTGTTGATAAATACAGCGATGATCAAAATAGCAAGTTTACTGGCGGTATCCTGAATGGGCAAGGTGGTAACTTTGTAACTATTGATGAGCTAGATAAGAGCCTTGTGGCGGATCTTTCTAAACTTAAAGTAGGGGAGTTCTCTCAACCATTGGAGTATAAAGATGAACAAGAAAAACAAGCTGTAAGAATTGTATATCTTCAAAATAAAACGGCACCTCACCGCGAAAATTTACGTGATGATTATGATCGAATAGCTCAACGGGCCATTGCTGAGAAAAAAGATAGGGCTATCGAAAAATGGTTTTTGTCTAAGTTGCCTACTTATTACATCATGGTAGATAGAGAATTTCAAGATTGTGAAGAAGTAAAGAAGCAATTTCCCAATTTCATTACCAAATAATTAGTTCTTCAGTATTATTTTTCCCTTTATTGTAAAATCGGTGTAATTTAGCATCTCTCACAGCCCTTTATGAGTGATGCTATAAAACACGAGTGCGGACTCGCATATATCCGGCTTCTAAAGCCATTTTCCTATTATCAACAGAAAAAAGGAACAGCCTTGTATGGCCTGAACAAATTGTATCTGCTCATGGAGAAGCAGCACAATCGTGGACAGGATGGTGCAGGAATAGCTGCCGTAAAGCTAAATGCTGAGCCCGGTTATCCTTTTATGCATCGCTTGAGGAGTATTGCTACACAAGCAATTGCTGATGTATTTGCTCAAGTGGGTAAAGAAATAAACGAGCTTGAAAAAAGTCAGCCTGAAATTAGAAAGCATCCTGGGTTGATGAAAGGCCATCTGAATTTTATGGGTGAGCTTTTGCTTGGTCACCTACGCTATGGAACTCAGGGTAAGAATAATGTGGAGTTCTGCCATCCATTTATAAAGCGTGATATCCTACCAGTTAGAAATCTTGCATTGGCTGGAAATTTCAATCTAGTTAACACCGACGAATTATTTTCAATAGTCAATATAGAGCCTGGTGCTTTTGAGAAGCAAAGTGATCTAGCTGCCATGATGGAAGTAGTGCATCATTTCATTGTAAAAGAGGATGAAGCAAATCCCGGTAGTATGTCGCTCTCATCGGTACTTAAAAAATCATTTAAGCATTTTGATGGGGGCTATCATGTGTCTGGGTTATTAGGAAATGGAGATTCATTTATCATTCGTGATCCTCATGGAATAAGACCTTCTTATTATTATATAAGCGATGAAGTTATTGTTGCTGCATCAGAGCGTTCGGCAATCCGTACTACATTTAACGTAGGGGAGAATGAAGTAAAGGAACTGATGCCTGGTAATGCTATTATTGTAAAAAATGATGGTACATATTCAATTGAGCAGATATTAGAACCTAAGGAGAGAAAGGCATGTAGCTTTGAACGAATTTATTTTTCTAGAGGAAGTGATGAAAAAATATACCGTGAACGAATTTCGTTAGGCTATAAATTAAGCGACTCAGTGCTTAAGTCGATCGATAACAACCTGAAAAATTCTATCTTCTCATTCATTCCTAATACTGCAGAAATTGCCTTTTACGGACTATTGAAGGGGATGGAAGATTACCTTAATAAGATTAAGCTTCAGCGAATCCTCTCTTGGGATAAAGACTATGATGAAGAGAAAATGGCTGAAATGATCAACCGAAAAATTAGGGTTGAAAAAATAGCGATCAAGGATGTGAAGATGAGAACCTTCATTACGGAAGATTCAAATCGTGCTGAAATGGTACAGCACGTATACGATATAACGTATGGGACTGTTCAAAAAGGTGTTGATACATTGATTATGATTGATGATTCAATCGTGAGAGGTACTACATTAAAGGAAAGTATTGTCAGAATGCTATCGCGTTTAGAGCCTAAAAAAATAATCATTGTATCTTCTGCTCCACAGATTCGTTATCCGGATTGTTATGGAATTGATATGAGTAAGATTGGTGATTTCATTGCTTTTAAGGCTGCATTAGCCTTGTTAAAAGACCGCAATCAAACTGAATTACTAGATAGACTATATAGTCGTTGTAAGGAATTGCTTAGGAATAATTTACTGCATACTGAAAATGTAGTCAAGCAAATTTATGCATCGTTTACACCAATTGAAATTTCCGCTAAAATTGCAGAACTCATTACTCCTCCCGATGTAAAAATTCCTGTTGAAGTAATCTATCAAACCATTGAAAACCTTCACGAAGCGTGCCCAAGTAATTTAGGCGATTGGTATTTTACTGGAGATTACCCTACGCCTGGTGGAAATCGAGTAGTGAATAAAGCATTTCTAAACTTTATGGAAGGGAAAGATGTAAGAGGGTACTAATCTTTTATAATTCAACTATTTCTCTCAACGCATTTTTGTATTCAGCAAAGTCAACCTTCAGCATGGTGGTTGATGAATTTCTGCATGTTTTTATGTCTTCAGCTAGCGATACTGTTTCTTGGCTCCTAGCAATAAAGCGATGCATTTCTTGGAGATGATGTGCTAAGTATAGTTGCTCAGATTGACCAGGTGTTGGTATCAGTAACGCTTTTTTATTTAGCTTGATCAGGTCCATGATCGTAGAATAACCTGACCTGCAAATGACTAATGATGCTTCTGACATAATCTTTGATAAGGAATTCACGTCAATGAAGTTTATAAATTCAACATCTAACTCGTCTTTAATTTTTGTTGTGCTTTCAGGAAGTCCTCTAACAAATATTATTTTTTCATTCTGAATGCGATTCAATTGCTTAAGTAGTATGTTTTCGAATACTGTTCGCTGCGGTTCAGGGCCAGATAGTAAAATTAAAATTGGGCCATTAGCTTGGTTGGATATATTCTCTAATCTAGATAATGGTCCAATGAATTTAGTGTGATGTGGTTTTTCTATTGGATGAGATAGTTTTCCTCCGATATTGTAGATCTCATCTTGAACATCGGGAATCCAGCACATGTTGAATTTGTTTATTTTATTATAAACTATTCGTTGTAATAACGTGTCGGGTATATTTCCAAATCCGGATATGATATGAATCTGATGCGTTATGAAAACGGTCTTTGTCTTTTCTGTGTAGAGCCCATACCTATTGTCGCTAATGATTAAATCCCACCTTCTATCCTTCAGCTGTGTCTTAATCCATCTGTTTTCATTATATATGGCTCGAAGAATTTTTGGTATTTGTGATATTATTTTTAAAACAAAGAACATTCCATTTTTGGGGTATTTAATTCGATATCCCTTTAAGGGGATATATTCAATATTGGGAAACTCCTTTTTTAGAATACTAATGGTTGGGGGTTCTCCAGCGATGGTAACATTGAAGTTCATCGCAATGAGCTGACTAATAATGGGAATGCAGCGGGTTGCATGCCCCAATCCCCAATCTAGTGGAGCAACAAGTACTGTTTTTTTCTTAGTATTAATTTTTTGCCATTTAGTGTTGACCCTAAAATATATATAAAATTCTTTTAATCCTTATGATGTGTTCGATAATCATGTAAATTAGCATTAGGTAATAACATGAAAAAAATATTTTCAGTACTATTCTTTTTGATACTAATATTTATGGCTTTAACCACATCTTCTTGTATGGCCCTAAAGAAAGGAAATTGTGGATGTCCGTCAAAGAAAGGATTAGTTGGCTATTAAAGTATATGGAACGATTAACTAGAGACTTGATTATCCTTGGTAGAATTGATAAGCTTGATGAAAATATCATCAAGCAAGAGGTTCTGTCTTTAAATGCACTGCTTAATTTCGCTGAAATGTCGGATGAGCGATTCAAGACATTTGAATTGATGGATCTAAATAAATTTAAACTACGCCAAGAGTCACACGTGATTTCTAGAGCATTGAAATCAGCAATACAAGCTCCTTTTCAATTCTTGATCAATAAAAATTAGAAGTATAAATAAAGCCTGAACGCTTTACAAATTATTGTATCGCGTTCAGGCTTTTGAATTATTTTCCGAAAGGGTCCATTTTGGTAGCACTTACTTGATCTCTGTATGATTTCCAGAGGCCTTCTTTAAAGTCATTCACTTTTTTTACTGCTTCCGCAATTAATGTACTGGCTCTTTCAACTAATTTCTTTTCCTCTGCTCCTGGAGCAATTGTTTTCGCAGCAATATACATGCTAGCCTGGTAGTACTCTGTCATCACGGTTACAGTTGGCACTTGACCGTATCCTTGTTTTGTTTGTTTTTTTCCATTGATGAATTCATTAATTTTTTTGATTTCATCTTGAACATTCGTAGTTGCCTTTTTCAACGAATCAATTTCAGCCCCTTTCATGTTTTTAATAAACGCTTCAATTTGTTTACAGTCATCATCAGCGTCTGTCAATACTTCAATTGCTTCAACCAATTGATCTCCGCTTTTCCTGAGTTCACTTCTCAATGCATATTGAGCTTTTTTAATTTCATTGCGGTTTCCGAGTCTAGGGTCATCCTGCAATGTGATCATTGTAGAGTCGCTAACTGATTTATAGGTTAGTACAACTTTATATGTTCCAGGAAGGGCTTGTTGACCACCTGGTTCATCATCCGGGGATGCACCAGCACGCTTTCTTTGTCTTCTGCTTCCAGCACCAGGTTCTTTGTACCCTCTTTCTTCCATACCCCAAATTTGTCTGTTAAAGCCCGAGTCGGCAACCCATTTAAGGTTTCTGATGACTTCATTTTTGTCGTTGTATATTTTTACTAAGACTGTATCATTTTTGGAGCTAGTATCTGCAGATGATTTAATAAAAAACGATACAGGTGCTCCTGCCGCTCTATTTTCTGCATCCCATACTCCCCAAGTACTCCATTCGTATCCTGGTGCATTTTTAAATTGGGCTTCTACAACTGGGCGACTACCAAATACTGTAATAGCATTATTGAACGTGCTTTTTTCAGCAGCTAATTTTCTTAATGGACGAATATCATCCAATATCCAAAGAGCTCTACCAAACGTTGCAATGGCAAGGTCTGCTTCACGCTCTTGAATCGCTAAATCATAGGTAGACACACTTGGGTATCCATTTTTCCATTGTTGAAAACTACCACCATTGTCTAAGCTTATCCAAAGTCCTTGCTCAGTTCCTACAAACATAAGGTTTGGTTCTGTTGGGTCTTGCAAAACACAAAGTGCATAACCAGTTACTTTTTTCTCATCAACTACTCTAGTCCATGTTTTACCAAAGTTGGTTGTTCTAAATATGTATGGTTTAAAGTCACCTCTTCTATAATCGTTGGCTACAACAAATGCTTCACCTGCATTGTAACGTGATGCTTGAATTTGAGGAATCCATGCACCCACTGGTAATCCTGGAATTTTACCTCTGAAGTTCGTCCATGTTTTACCGCCATCTTTTGTAAGTTGTATATTGCCATCGTCTGTCCCTGCCCAAATTACATTGTTGTCTTTTGAAGATGGGGCAATGCATATGATTGTACAATAGTTTTCAGCACCTGTGATATCAATTGAGATGCCACCGTTATTTGTTTGGTCAATTTTGGCACTATCGTTAGTAGAAAGATCTGGTGAAATAATTTGCCAAGAAGCACCTTTGTCGGTTGACTTGTGAAGGTATTGACTGCCGTAATAGATGGTGTTTTTATTCAATGGATCTTGCGCCATGGCTGCATTCCAGTTAAAGCGTAGTGTTGTTTTAACATCTGGGGAAGTGGGTTGAATATACCAGCTTTCACCAGTCTTAACATTATATTTTCCAACAGATCCACCTTGGCTCATAGCATATACCCAAGAGGCGTCATCTGGATCGGCCATGGCATCAAATCCATCTCCACCCCAAATGCTTTCCCAATAATAATTTTTGATTCCACCGTTTATCCAGGTGTAGGCTGGTCCATGCCAACTTCCATTGTCTTGCATTCCACCCATTACATGGTATGGGGTTTCATTGTCTACATTAATATGGTAAAACTGTCCTACAGGAAGCTTCTCATCAAAGATCCATGTTTTGCCTTTATCTCGTGTGATGCCAATACCGCCATCATTGCCATCAATAATAAAGCTTGGGTTTTTAGGGTTGATCCAAAATGCTTGGTGATCTGGGTGAATGCCATTATACGGAATAACTACTTCGAAATTTTTACCTCCATCCTCACTCACTGAAATCATTTGGTTAATAAGCCAAACTCTATTCTCATTTTCTGGGTCGCAAGCGATATCTTGGAAGTAGAATGGTCTTGTGCTAACCCATTCTGGATTGCTTGTTGTTAATGTCCAAGTTAAGCCGCCATCATCACTTTTATACAAACCATTTTTTGTAGCCTCAATAAGTGCATAGACTCTATTTGGGTTACTGCGGGAAATGGTAAGTCCAATGCGTCCATAGTTTCCTTCAGGTAGCCCTTCTTTTGATCCTAGTTTTTTCCAATTCTTTCCTCCATCATAGGTCATATACAATCCGCTTCCAGCCCCACCACTTTTTAGGCTCCACGGTGTTCTGCGGTGTTGCCACATGGCAGCAAATAATTTGTTTGGATTAGATGGATCCATGATCATATCTGCAACGCCAGATGTATCGTTTGTATATAGAATTTTATTCCATGTTTCACCACCATCTATCGTTTTAAATACACCACGATCAGCATGTTCTGCATAGGGGTTGCCTATTGCGCCTGCATAAATTGTATTTGGATTGGTAGGGTCGATGATCAGTCGATGAATGTTTCTTGTTTTTTCAAGTCCCATTCTTTTCCAAGTTTTTCCTGCATCAATTGTTTTGTAGATACCTTCTCCAAGGCTTACCGAGTTACGTGGGTTTCCTTCGCCGGTTCCTACCCATACTACTGCGGGGTTTGATTGTTGGATTGCAATCGAACCAATATTTATAATGGGTTGTTCATCGAAAACGGATGTCCAACTGCCTCCTGCATTATTTGTTTTCCAAACACCGCCAGAAGCCGCACCTACGTAGATATTATTCGGATCTGAAACAATAGCGTCGATTGCAGTAATACGTCCACTCATCCCAGCTGGGCCGATATTACGAGGTTTCCAATTTTTAAATTGGTCTAATGTGACTTTTTGAGCTGAGGTTGGAGTTGATAGCAGCAAAAAGCTTATTCCTAAAAGCGCATAAATCACTTTTTCGATTCTCATGGTTCGATAATTTTCGGTAAATTATGCATTAATACAGTCCTTAAGAAATTTTGTTTCACTAAATTTTTATTGAACAATGTTGTAATTATTTCTGGGGAAAATTTTGACGAGAACTGTAAATCACATAATTTAGTGTTTAAACATCAAAATCAGTAAAACATGAAAAAGCAGCTACTTTTAGTACAGTTATGCCTTATGGCTTTATTATTTTCTTCAGGGATCGTTGCGCAGACAAAATGGACGGTAGATAAGGTTCATTCTAATGTAAAATTTAGTGTTTCACACATGGTTGTTTCTGAAGTAGAAGGATCATTCAAGGGCTTTGATGGAACTATTGTAGTTTCAAAAGACAACTTATCTGATGCCGTAATTAATTTTACTGTTGACGTGGCGTCAGTAAGCACTGATAATGTAAACAGGGATAATCATTTAAAAAGCGATGATTTTTTCAATGCTGAAAAATTCCCTAAAATGACTTTCGTAAGCAAGTCTATGACTTTGGTGGGAGGTAACAAGTATAAATTAGTTGGAGACTTAACCATGCGTGATGTAACCAAGACGGTTGAATTTGATGTTACCTATGGTGGTAAAATTCAAACCAATGATGGTGGGTATAAAGCAGGTTTCAAGGCAAGAGCCACGATTGACCGCACAAATTTTGGGGTTAATTTTACCGGTACATTAAAAGCAGGTGGACTTATGGTTGGTAATGATGTTGAGATTATTGTTAATGTAGAAATGAATCAGGTAAAATAGAAATACAATTTGCGCTAGGGGTTGGGCGTTCGGAGTTGGGGGTTGAGCATTTTTTCGCTGAACGCTTAACGCTGAACGCTTTTCATTATGGGTTGGGCGTTCGGAGTTGGGCGTTGAGTATTTTTTTGCTGAACGCTGAACGCTCTTTCTCTTTGTGCCTTTGTGCCTCTGTCCCTTTTCTGTATTTACTATGTCTATTTATTATCCCCTTTTTCGAACCCAAGTATCACTCCATTAATGCAATAACGTAAGCCAGTAGGCGGTGGGCCATCATTGAAGACGTGACCTAAATGTGCTTTGCACCTTCCGCATTCTACTTCCGTTCTTTTCATACCAAGTGAGTTATCTACTAAGTAAATAAGGCTTGATTTGGTAACAGGTTCAAAGAAGCTAGGCCATCCACATCCGCTATCAAACTTAGTATTGCTTCTAAATAAGGTGTTGCCACAAGCGGCACAATAGTATGTTCCCTTTTCTTCAAATTTTTCAAACTTACTGCTCCAAGGCCTTTCTGTTCCTTTTTGGCGAGCAATATAATATTGTTCAGGGGTAAGTGCATTTTTCCAATCCTCATCTTTCATATCAACTTTTTCAGATCCATTCCTGGAAAAGGCAGGGTTGGTTTTTTGTGATTCGCTCATTTTAGTTGTTGCTTTTTTAGTTTTTTCTTGCGAAAAGCTGCAGTTCGTATATATAAATGCTGTGAGTAAAAAGATGACTATTCTTAATTGCATGTCAGTTAAATTTCAAAACAAAACTAAGTATATTTGGCTCTTAGAATTCAGACATGTCTGAATTTCACATTAGTTTTCATCATATTTAACAGATATTTTCATGTTCAATTTAATCTTATTTGGTCCTCCAGGAAGCGGTAAAGGTACTCAGTCGGAGATGCTCATTTCAAAGTACGGGTTCAAACATCTTTCAACAGGAGATCTTCTCCGTTCTGAAATAGCCAATAAAACTGATCTTGGCTTGAAAGCGAAATCATTCATGGACAATGGACAATTAGTGCCGGATGCTGTTGTAATCGGTATGGTGGATGCTGCCATTAATGCAAATAAGCAAGCCTCAGGATTCTTGTTCGATGGTTTTCCTCGTACCAAAGCACAGGCAATTGCTTTAGATGAACTTTTAGAAAGTCATGGAACGGCGATTAGTCTAGTGTTGGCGCTTGACGTACCTGAAGAGGAATTGATTGTGCGTATGATCAATAGAGCTAAAACATCTGGTAGGTCAGATGACGCTGATGAAGCCGTTCAAAAAAAGAGAATCTCTGTATATAAAAATGAGACCCTGGCAGTTGCTGAGCATTATGCTGCGTTTGACAAAGTCATTACGCTGAATGGGCTTGGACAGATTGATGGTATCTTCTCAAGTTTATGCAAAGAAATTGATGCCAGGGCCTAGTTATACATTATAGGTTGTCGTATTCATAAATAGGATCGATATGAGATCCAGCGGGCATTTCGAAAATGGGCTTTATTAAACCATTATTTATTCCATATACCCACCCATGGATGTTGGGAGCTTGAGAATGCTTCCACGCTTTTTGTATTATCGATGTCTTCGCTAGATTCATGACTTGCTCCATCACATTGAGTTCTGTTAGTTTGTTTACTTTATCATCTTCGTTTTCAAGAGTGTCAATTTGATCTCTATGAAATCGATGAACATCTTTTATATTCCTTAACCATTTATCTATTATACCCAAAGATTGATTTGTTAAGGCTGCTTTGATTCCGCCACATCCGTAATGACCACAAACAATAATGTGTTTTACTTTAAGCACTTCAACTGCGTATTGCAACACAGAGAGCATATTTAGGTCTGTGTTAACTACCATGTTTGCAATGTTTCTATGAACAAAAATCTCTCCAGGTTGAGTTCCCGTGATTTCATTTGCGGGTACTCGGCTATCGCTGCATCCTATCCACAGGTATTCTGGTGTCTGTAAGTTTGATAATCGGTTAAAAAAATCAGGATCATCCATGACCTTTTCTGCAGCCCAGGCTTTATTTTCTAGAAGGAGTTTTTCGTATGATTTCATGTGAT
>CANGBH010000039.1 GCA_947451935.1 Chitinophagaceae bacterium | reverse complement strand
TGGAGGGCTGGCGGTAAAGATGTAAAGAGGGAAGTTGATTCAAATGATTATAGTAAGATTTATGATGCATTAAAAAAGAGTTGGGTCATAACCTTTCCCCAAGGAACAACTCGTCCATTTGCACCAGGAAGAAAAGGCACCGCACACATCATTAAAGAAACAAATCCGGTAGTTATTCCAGTTGTGATCAATGGCTTCTGGCGAGCATTTGATCGAAAGGGTCTTCGATTTAAGAAAAAAGGAACATTATTAACAGTACAATTTAAAGCACCGTTACATATCAATTATACGGAAGGGGTAGAGGAGATATTGGATAAAGTGATGGATGCAATTGAACAGAGTAATCGTTTTATGCTCATGGGTAAGCATCATCGTATAGCAGCAGGAATTAGTAAGCAATAATATTAAAAATGCTATTCTTTGATAAAAAGGGCTTTCAATTCTGTTGCGTCTTCTGGCTTCATTTTTTTAGCTAAGACAAGTCTCAGTTGTCTTCTTCTCAAAGCCCCTTCGAAATTTTTTATTTCTTCTGCCGTTTCTGGTTCGCAAGGAGGAACTGGGCGTGGGTTCCCGTTTGGGTCTAAGGCTACAAAGGTAAAGTATGCTTCATTGCTTTTGTATTTGTATTGTTGTGTGAGATCTTCACCCCAGACCATGATATGAATTTCCATAGAACTATTGAACACCCTGCTGATCTGTGCTTCAATGTGTACAACATTGCCAAGTTTTATAGAGGCTTCAAAAGAGATATTATCTACTGACACAGTTACGGCAGGCGTGTTGCAATGCTTTCCTGCAGACATGGCTGCAGCCGTGTCCATCCAATACATAAGCCTTCCTCCCATTAAATTTCCGTAAACATTCGTATCGTTTGGAAACACTAACTCTGTCATGATGACCTTTGAGTCGGAAGATTTTTTTATATTCATTTCAAACCTTTTTTGTTTGTTAAGATTGTTTGTTAAGATTACAGTGAAATAAATAGTTGTTCAAGTGTCAACCTCTAATCAATTTCTTTTTTCTCAGTAAGTCCAAAGTTAAAGGTTCCCCCGGTAGGTTGTTGCAAAAACTTACTACATCACAAATATGCAGGATGTGGTCGCCTGCATCTATTCTATTGAGTGTTTTCAATTCTATGTAGGACAGGGCTTCTTTAAGAACAGAGAATTTTTTCCAAGATTTAATGAGGTTTCGTTTTTTCAATCTTTCGACTTTATTGGTCGTGAAGCCTGAATGTTGTCCTAGTAAGTTAATCAGGTTATATTGTTTCTCGCCGAGGAGTTGTAAAATCATGGTTGAATTCTTTGTTGTTATCTCAAGGGTTTTTGTCCCTTTATAGATTGCCACCATCATTCTTTTGGGTGTCATGCTAATTGACGAAACATATGTGCAGATGTGCATGTTTTCTTCATCTTGAAAAGTTGAACTAATGCTATACACAGGAAGATCAACTCTGTTCCATGGTCTTTTCATGATTTTCTTTAGTTTCTTAAGTTGAATTGAAAACAAAAATCCTGTTTAAATGTTTTAACAAAAAGCGTTATGGAAAAATTAAATGGTAAGAAGATTTTGGTGGTAGGGGCAACCGGGGGCATAGGGTCTAGCCTAGTGAAATTATTACACCAAAGCGGTGCTTCGCTTTTTATCAGTGGCCGAAATAGTCAAAAGCTTCAAGACTTATCTCAGCAAATTGGATTGGATAGTGCTCGTGTAGCAGCAGTTGACATTACTAGTGCAACAGAGGTTGAGAAACTCGCTATGCAAGTCAATGCTGAAATGGGTACGCTTGATATGTTAATCAATGCTTCAGGATTGGGTATCATTAAGCCCTTTGAGCAACTTTCTTTAGAAGATTTTATGCAGTCTATACAGACTAATTTAGTTGGATCCTTTTTGCTCGTTAAGGCATTTCTTCCTGCAATGAAGGAGGTTAAAAAGGGCCTGATAATAAATATACCAGGAGTGTTGGGAAAGGTTCCTATGGCAGGGGCTGCTGCGTATTCTGCGAGTAAATATGGTCTTGTTGGTATGATGCAAAGTATTCGTGAGGAATTGAAGCGAACGGAGATTAGAATTACTAATATTTTTCTAGGAGGCGTTGATTCTCCTTTTTGGGAAACAATAGACTTGAAAGTGCAAAAGGAAAAAATGATTCGTGAGGAAGAAGCTGCTAGAGCAATTTGGTTTTTGTGTCAACAACCAGCTAGTGGTGTGGTGAGTGAGATGGTATTACAGCCATTTAATCATCAAGCGATTTGATACTACAGAAGTGTTCCTTTTAAAAAGAAATAAGCACAGTTGAAGTAGATAATTACTCCTGTTACATCTACCAGTGTAGCTACGAAAGGGGCAGATGAAACTGCTGGGTCAGCTCCTAGCTTTTTTAGGCCTATAGGTAACATAGATCCTGTTATCGTTCCGAAGAGAACAACTCCTATCAATGAAATTCCTACGGTGACAGCTATGAGTATAAAATGAGGGCCATATACTGCAGGAAATATTTGTGACCAAAGTACTACTCTGCAAAATCCGATAAGCCCTAAAATAGTACCTAATAATAATCCTGAAATGATCTCTCGTCGCATTACGTTCCACCAATCCGCAAGGGTTACTTCTCCAACTGTAAGTGCTTGAATAATTAGGGATGAGGCTTGAGAACCAGTGTTACCTCCACTGGAAATAATAAGTGGAATAAACAGAGAAAGAACAAGCGCTTTGTCTAATGCAATTTCATATGAAGCCATTGCAGTAGCCGTTAACATCTCTCCGAGAAACAATACAATAAGCCAGCCTACTCTTTTTTTGAAAAGTTTGAAAATTGATATTTCAAGGTAGGGCTCTTCGAGGGCTTCAGTACCTCCCATTTTTTGCATATCCTCGCTGAACTCTTCATTTGCCACCCAGAGTACGTCATCGATGGTGATGATCCCTAATAAAATATTATTGTTATCTACAACTGGTAACGCCACGCGGTTATTCATTTTGAAAACCTGGTTTGCCATCTCCTGATCGTCATTTACATTTAGTGCGATATACCTACCGTCGGTTAGTTCGCGAACAATTTTATCAGGAGAGGCGAGAAGGAATTCGCGAATTCTTACGTCATCGACTAATTGTCCTTGTTTGTTGACCACATAGATTACGTCAATGGTTTCACTGTCTTTACCGTATTGACGAATGTATTCAAGAACTTCTGCCGTTGTCCATTCTGGCTGTACCGCGATATAGTCGGGCGTCATGAGTCGCCCCACACTGCTCTCAGGATAACCAAGCAGGGATAGGGTGATTTTTCTTTCTTCTGGATTCAGAAGTTTTATCAATTCTCTTACGGCTTCAGTGGGTAGTTCTTCTAAAAAAGAGGTACGGTCATCCGCTGGTAATTCATTTAGTAGCGCTGCTGTTTTTAGGGGCTGAAGTTCGTGAATGATTGTTTTTTGAATCCCGAGCTCTAGTATTTTAAACGTACTGGCGGCACGGTGTACCGATAGGGATGCTATTATATCAGTGGAATGGTCTTCGTTCTCCTCAATGAGAACTGCCACATCGCTGATATTCAGGTTGTTGAGGAATTCATGGATGCGCATCTTATTCTCCTCGCTGAGGATGCGCTCAAATTCTTCCTGTATATTAAGGTTGTTGGCAACCTGGTTCATACCCTGATATTTTTGCTAAATTAATCATAGTTTTCCACCCTACAACATTAACTTATGATTCAATTATACTTGCATATTTTGCCTTCAAAAAATAGGGGCAAAGGGGTATTCACATCAGAAGACATTAAACCTGGAACTGTACTTGAAATTTCCCCAGTACTCATCATGGAAGCAGCTGACCGAATACATCTGGATAAAACACGACTTCATGATTATATTTTTGAATGGGGTGATGGAGGAAAACAGGTATGCATGGCCTTGGGGTATATTCCAATATATAATCATGCTTATACATCAAATTGCACGTATGAAATGGATTATGATAATGATTCAATTAAAATAATTGCCGTTCAAGACATTTTAAAAGGGGAAGAGCTTTTTATTAACTATAATGGGGTGTGGAACGACGATACACCAGTTTGGTTTGATGTCTCTTGACCGATTTGTTAACTAGTTATTCAATAAGCACTCTGTTCAAACTTTCTTAACTTTGCAAATATTATATTCAACGATTATGGCAAGACAAGATCTTTTTGAATCGCCTGATTATTATCTTCTGGATGATTTGTTGACTGAAGAACATATTATGATTCGTTCTGCGGTCAGGACTTATGTTAAAAAATCAATTACTCCAATTATTGAGTCTGCGGCTCAAAGCAATGAATTCCCAAAACAGATTGTAAAAGAAATGGGTGAACTTGGTTGTTTTGGTCCAACCATTCCAACAAAATATGGTGGAGGCGGCCTAGATAATATTAGTTATGGATTGATGATGCAGGAATTAGAAAGAGGGGACAGCGGGGTACGTTCGACAGCAAGTGTGCAAGGTTCATTAGTGATGTATCCAATATATCAATATGGAAGTGAAGCGCAAAAAATGAAGTACCTACCAAAACTTGCTTCTGGTGAGTGGTTGGGTTGTTTTGGATTAACAGAGGCCGATCATGGAAGTAACCCCTCTGGTATGCTTACTAATATTAGAGAGAGTGGAGATCATGTGGTTTTAAATGGAAGTAAGATGTGGATTAGCAATGCTCCATTTGCAGATGTTGCCGTGGTTTGGGCGAAGGATGAAGCTGGCGATATTAAAGGACTTATTGTAGAAAGGGGTATGAAAGGATTTACAACACCTGTGATACATGGCAAATGGAGTTTGCGTGCATCTGCCACTGGGGAGCTTGTATTTGAAGATGTACTTGTTCCAAAAGAAAATATACTTCCTGGTGTAATAGGGTTGAAAGGTCCATTGGGATGTTTAACGAAAGCCCGCTATGGTATTGCATGGGGAGCGTTAGGATTAGCAATGGATTGTTATGATACAGCATTGCGGTATTCAAAGGAAAGGGTACAGTTTGACAAGCCCTTAGGTGCATTTCAATTGCAGCAAAAGAAATTAGCAGAAATGATTACAGAAATCACAAAGGCTCAATTGTTAAATTGGAGATTGGGTGTATTGATGGATCAAGGTAAAGCCACTGCAGCACAAGTTAGTATGGCAAAAAGAAACTCTTGTGCTATCGCCCAAGATATATGTCGGGATGCAAGACAGATATTGGGCGGTATGGGTATTACAGATGAATATCCTGTTATGAGACACATGATGAATTTAGAAAGTGTAATTACATACGAGGGAACGCATGATATTCATTTGCTCATTACGGGAATGGATATTACAGGATTTAATGCATTTAAGTAAGCGCAAGTAAATCATACAACTTAAGGAAAAATGATAATTTACTTGATTGGATTCATGGGCTCAGGAAAATCATATTTAGCAAAACAATTGGCTGAATTGACTCACTCTACTTTCATTGATTTAGATCAAGTAATTGTAACACATGAGGGCGAATCTATTTCAACTATTTTCGAAAATAATGGGGAGATGTATTTCAGAAACCTTGAATCTAGTTTATTGAGAAGTGTTACAAAAGAATCACTAACGATTGAGCAAAAAAAGATAGTAGCGGAACACCCCCCCTCAACTTACACCTTTTTGGCTTGTGGAGGAGGGACTCCTTGTTTTAATGATAATATGAATTGGATGAATGAGCAAGGGCTCACTGTTTGGATTAATCCTTCATCGGAGGTGCTAGTGGAGCGACTCGAAAAGGAAAAAAGTCAACGCCCATTGATTGCAGCATTACACTCAGACGGGCTTAAGCATTTTATTGAAGAGAAATTAAAGGAACGAGAGGTCTATTATTCCCAAGCTAAAGTTACTATTTGCGATACACTTATTCCTATAGATGAAATATTTAAATCCATTATCCATGCATAGGTTTTTATATAGAATAGCAGCAATTTTTGCTGGTTTGTCAGTTGTCATTGGAGCATTAGGCGCACACTTTTTAAAATCTATCCTTTCTGCCGAATCAGTCAATAGCATTCATACTGCAGTGAATTATCAGATGATGCATAGTCTTGCGATTATCGCTGTTGGATTACTCTACTCTCATTATCGATTCAGAAGAATTATGTTGGCAGGCTATTTTTTCATAATAGGAATCATATTGTTTTCAGGCTCAATCTATGTATTGTCATTGTTAAAGTATCTGGGATTCGACCATAATGTATTAGTTGGATTATTGACCCCATTGGGTGGACTTTCTTTTATTGTTGGTTGGTTTTTATTATTAGTAAGTGTACCAATACAACGTAATTATGTTAAAGGGAAGAAGCATGATAGCGAATAGTTTTGCTACCCCAATTCCTTCCCAACTTGATTTTACCTACGAAATAAAATGTATTTTTGGTTACAGTGATTCAATTGTTATCAATGCACTCAATTAAATAGATTTACAACAAATGGGTAATAGATTAAAATCTGCTAAGAACACCACAGACCCGGACGTTTTTATTGAAGAAAAAGAGGAGGAATTGGAAGTTAAATCATTGGTGAAAGATGAACGGACCCATAAAATCATAGGTTCAGTATTGGTATTTATTTGTTTGTTCCTTTTTGTAGCATTTACTTCCTATCTATTTACATGGAACGAAGACCAAGATGAGATTCGAAACACGGGCATTAAAATTTTGATGCCAAATGATTTAGAAATAAATAATTTGTTAGGAAGCCTTGGCGCATACATAGCCTATGTTTTTTTTGAGTTTGGTTTTGGTATAGCATCTTTTTTATTTTGTTCTTTGTTTTTTGTATTGGGCGTGAATCTTTTATTTGATCGGAAGGTGTTTTCGTTGTGGAGAAATGTTAGGTATTTATTGGTTGGACTAATTGTTATAAGTGTCAGTGCGGCTTATTTTACTAGTGGAGCAATATTTAATTGGGGTGGTGCTTTCGGCAGATTTTCTTCAAATTGGATGAATGCGATTATTGGGAAATTAGGCACACTCGCTGTCATCATTATATCGCTCTTTTCCTATTTCATTTGGAGGTTTAATCCTGTTTTTAAATGGCCGGTATGGCAACGTAACAGTGAATTGCCCATTGCAACTGACCCAGGCTTGCCTAATGAAGTATTGCCAATTAAACCTGAAAATATACAACCTAGATTAGATCTGACTGAAGGGAATCTGCTTAACGCAAATCAAGACAACTTAAGTGTATTGCAATCTCAAGAAGCTGTAATTGCTCCACTTGAGCTCATTGAAAAAGAAGAAATTCATCCTGTTTTACATCCTCCAACTAACCCGGTTTTAATAACACCATCAACAAATAAATTGTCTCCAGCGGATGTTATACAATCTGATGAAGTTACTCCACTAGAAATAAAGCCTGTTGCAGAAGAAGCTGAAGTGTTGGATAAAGCTGCAGCAGTATTGGCCTCTCCCAAATACGACCCTATTGCAGATTTAAAAAACTATAAATATCCATCACTTGATTTACTCGCTCAACACTCAGGAGAAAAAATTGTGATGGATCAGCATGAACTGGAAGCAAATAAGAACCAGATCATGAGTACCTTAAGAAACTATGATATTGAAATTCAAAAAATATTCGCAACGGTTGGTCCAACAGTAACGTTATATGAAATTGTTCCGGCTGCTGGTGTGCGGATTTCTAGAATTAAAAATCTAGAAGATGATATCGCTCTTAGTCTTTCTGCTTTAGGTATCCGTATTATAGCTCCGATTCCAGGTAAAGGGACGATTGGTATAGAGGTGCCAAATGTAAAGAAGAGTATCGTGGGCATGCGTTCCTTATTGGCTTCTGAGAAATTTCAAAAAAATGATTATGCGCTGCCTATAGCACTTGGTAAAAAAATCGACAATGAAAATTTCATCGTCGACTTAGCTGCGATGCCGCATCTGCTTATGGCTGGTGCAACAGGACAAGGTAAGTCAGTTGGACTCAATGCTATATTAGTATCGCTATTGTACAAAAAGCATCCATCACAATTGAAATTTGTATTAGTTGATCCTAAGAAAGTAGAACTGAGTTTATATCGAATTATTGAAAAACATTTTTTAGCGAAGTTGCCCGGTGAAGAAGATGCTATTATTACAGACACCCGAAAAGTAGTGAATACATTAAATGCATTGTGTATTGAAATGGACGAGCGCTACGATTTATTAAAAGACGCTGGATGTAGAAATATCAGAGAGTATAATGAAAAGTTTGTTGGCCGAAAATTACTTCCAACAAAGGGGCATAAATTTTTACCATTTATTGTATTGGTAATTGATGAGTTCGCTGATTTAATTATGACTGCTGGCAAAGAAATTGAAACGCCCATTGCTAGGTTAGCGCAATTAGCAAGAGCTATTGGTATACATTTAATTGTAGCAACACAGCGCCCGTCTGTAAATATTATTACAGGAACTATTAAAGCTAATTTCCCTGCACGTATTGCATTTAAAGTGTCATCAAAAGTTGATAGTCGTACTATCCTCGATGTAGGTGGTGCGGAGCAATTAATTGGGCGTGGGGACATGCTCGTCTCTTATATGGGGGAAGTAACAAGGGTGCAATGTGTTTTTGTAGATACGCCCGAGGTTGAAAAGGTGGTTGATTTTATTGGTAAGCAACAAGGATATCCTTCTGCACTCGAGCTTCCAGAGGTAATTGATGAAAAAGATATGGAGGACCGGGAAATTGATTTGCTGAGTCGAGATCCGCTATTCAATGATGCTGCTTTGTTGATTGTACAAAGTCAAATGGGTTCAACTTCATTGTTGCAACGTAGAATGAAGCTTGGTTATAATAGAGCAGGCAGACTAATGGACCAGCTTGAGGCTGCCGGTATTGTTGGGCCGAGTAAAGGGAGTAAAGTGCGTGAAGTGTTATACAAAACAGAATACGAGCTTGATCAGTATTTAAAATCCATAGAATAGTCTTTTCTTTGTCATAGGAACTTTGATTAAAGTATATTAAAATCTATTTATCGTATGTATCAAAAATCAATAATGCTTTTCTTCATTGGCCTGTTTTCACTTGCCAACTTACATGCACAGGTTCCAAAAGGTATAGGGAAAAGTGATCCGGAAGCAAAAAAAGTACTAGATGCAGTAAGTGCTAAGTTCAAGACCTTTAAAACAATGAAAGCCTCTTTTACCCTAAAAATTGAGAATGCTGCAGGTAAAGTGCAGGGAACTAAATCCGGAAACATTCTAATGAAAGGAATAAAATATCAAGTGTCTATTACAGGGCAGGAAATATTTTGTGATGGGATAAGCATATGGACATTGGATAAGGCAGCTAAGGAAGTGCAACTTTCGACACTTGATAATGGAAGTGGGACCATAACACCACAAAAGTTATTTACTAACTTCTATGATAAGGACTTTCTATACTTATTAACTGGGGATACTAAGCATGATGGTAAAACATATCAAGTTATAGAGTTGACCCCAGTAGATAAAACGAAGTCTTTTTTTAAAGTAGTACTGGAGATAGATAAGGCTTCAAAAGTTATCATGTCCACTCGGGTTTTTGAAAAAACAGGTAACCGTTATCTTTATGCGATAAACACATTCTCTACAAACACAGCCATTCCAGATGAATCGTTTGTGTTTAGTGAAAAAAAGTTTCCGGGTGTTGAGGTGATTGACTTGAGGTGATTAGTTTTTGCCCCATCTATAGGTTTTGATATCTAGCCCTGCTAAATCTAGCACACGATCAACCACCGTGTAGGCCATTTCTTCGATCGATTTGGGTTTGCTATAGAAGGAAGGGGTAGCTGGACAAATTATGCCCCCTGCTAGGGTGATAGTTTCCATATTTTTAATATGTATTAGGCTATATGGGGTTTCTCTTGCCACACAAATCAACCTTCTTCTTTCCTTAAGCATTACATCAGCAGCTCTAGTGATCAGGTCGTTAGATATTCCTCCCGCAATTCTACCTATTGTGCCCATTGAGCAAGGGATGATAATCATTGTATCAAATTGCCCAGAACCGGAGGCGAAGGGAGCCAAAAAATCATTTTTTTCAAAGCTTTGGATACCAATTTCATTATAGCTTGAATCTCCCAGTTCAGTTTCCCAGACCATTCTAGCATTATCTGAAAAAACAATGGCCAATTCCTGAAATTGGTCTTGAAGGTGTTTTAATTTATCGATAAGCAGCTTAGCATAGATTGATCCACTGGCACCGGTAACAGCAATTACAATTTTCCTCATTTTAGTGGGGGTTTAAAAAATAACACGCATTGGGGCTAAAAGTTAATAAAAACGACCGAAATAAATAAAAATCGATTGATTTATAAGGGGAAATCAAAAAATAAATCTTAACAATACAATAAGAGATACCCTGTCTCGTTATAGCAGTGGTTTTTCATAGGATATTGGATTTAAAACGGGGCTGGATTTTTATCCTGGCCCTTTTTTTTTATGAAAAAACCCTGCCGAAGCAGGGTCTAGTTAATTTTAATTAATGTTCAGCCATTTGGGCTATTGCTTCGCTCTTATAAGCCCCGTCGTCTAATTTCTTCTTCGTTTCCTCAAAGGCCTTTAGCGTTAGTCTGATATCTTCATCGGTATGTACTGCAGTTGGAATTAGCCTATATATGATATGGCCTTTCGGAATAACTGGGTAAACAACAATTGAACAGAAAATATTATAATTTTCCCTCAAGTCGGTTACCATATGTGTAGCTTCTTCCACACCGCCTTTCATATAAACAGGGGTCACCACTGAATCTGTTTTGCCAATATCAAACCCTTTTTCTTTTAGGCCATTTTGAAGTTTAAGGGCGTTTTCCCAAAGTTTATTTTTAAGTTCTGGCTTAGACCTTAATAGTTCTAATCTCTTCAGATTCCCCATGACAATTGGCATAGGAAGTGATTTCGCAAAAATCTGACTTCTGATGTTGTATCTAACGTAGTCTATAATTTGTTTCGGGCCTGCAATAAATGCTCCTATTGAGGCCATAGATTTTGCAAACGTAGAGAAATATAAATCGATGTCGTCTTGTATGCCTTGCTCTTCACCAGCACCTGCTCCTGTTTTACCTAATGTACCAAAGCCATGAGCATCATCTACTAGTAGTCTAAATGAGTATTTAGATTTTAACGCTGTGATTTCTTTTAGCTTTCCTTGATCACCAGCCATACCGAAGACCCCTTCTGTAATGACAAGTATACCGCCTGATTGTTGTTTTTCAGTTAGTGCAGTGGCCCGTTGGAGCTGTTTTTCGCAGTCAGCAATATCATTGTGTTTAAATACAAAACGATGTCCTGGATGGAGCCTAAGCCCATCAATGATACATGCATGACATTCTGCGTCATATACAATTACATCATGTCTGCTACAAAGTAAGTCGATTAAGCTTAGGATACCCTGATACCCAAAATTAAGTAGGATGGCATCTTCTTTCGATTCGAAGGCAGCTAATTCCCTTTCCAATTGTTCGTGTTGGTTAGTATTGCCACTCATCATCCTAGCACCCATGGGACTTGCTAGTCCATATTGAACCGCAGCGTCGCCATCTGTTTTGCGAACTTCAGGGTGATTTGCTAGGCCTAGGTAGTTATTTAAGCTCCAAACAATTTTTTCTTTACCGCGGAAATTCATCCTATTCCCAATTTCACCTTCCAATTTTGGGAATGCGAAATAACCATGAGCACGTTCACGATGTTGTCCAAGCGGTCCATAATTTTTAATTAGTCTTTCGAAGATATCAGCCATGTAAGTAGAATTAAGATGTTTAAGCACTGCAAAGATAATTTTTTTAATTTTTATGACAATATCACAGAATGATATAATTGCGGTTAGGATATTCATAATTTGTCATTCCCCTTATCTTTGTTTCAATAACTGGAATGGTAATTATGACAAGGAGGTGTATAATAGTATTGTTTTTGCTCATTGAAGTGTCGTTTGTTGTGGCCCAGAAAGGACATTTGACTAACAGGGCACCACGTTTAGTAGTTGGGTTGGTGGTGGATCAGATGCGCTGGGATTACCTCTCGCGATTTCAGGAGCGATTTGGGAATAAAGGCTTTAAAAGAATGCAAAATGAGGGTTTCTCATGCGATAATACTTCGATCCCCTATGCGCAAACTGTAACTGCGGCAGGTCATGCTACTATTTATACTGGTTCTGTACCTTCTATTCATGGTATTGTTGGAAATGAATGGTATGATAGAATTTTACAAAAGCATGTTTATTGTGTACAGGATGATTCAGTTCATTTGTTAGGTACTGAGAAACCTGGGGATTTAATGTCTCCCAATAACCTTCTTACAACGACAGTTACGGATGAGCTTAGGCTAGCTACAAATTTTAGATCTAAGGTTATTGGGGTAGCCATAAAAGACCGGGGTAGTATTCTGCCTGTAGGACATGCTCCAATTGCTGCTTATTGGTATGATGCCTCTTCTGGTAATTTCATAACCAGTTCTTGGTATTTGTCAGACTTGCCTGCTTGGGTTACACAATTCAATAAGCGAAAAATTGTCGATTCTCTATATCACATCCCCTGGAGTTTGAGTTATCCCATTTCATCGTATACTCAAAGTGATACTAGTGACATTAGTTTAAAAAACAATCCATTCCCTCGAAACCTTGAGGGAAATGTTGGGAAAAGCTATGGCACAATTGCTTCAACTCCTTCAGGAGTAACTACTACATTCGCTTTTTCAAGATCTGCCATTGAGGCTGAGCATATGGGGGAAGATGGCATTCCTGATTTTCTAGCAATTAGTTTGTCAAGCCCTGATTATATAGGACATGCGTTTGGACCTAATGCAGTTGAAATAGAAGATGCTTATATTAAATTAGATCAAGAATTAGCTTCTTTTTTTGATTACCTCGACGCTAAAATCGGAAAAGGGAAGTATACCTTTTTTCTAACTGCAGATCATGCTGTTGCTCATGTCCCAGCCTTTATGGAGCAACATAAGTTACCAGGGAAGTCAATGAAAAAAAATAAGGTTGCTGTTTCAGCAACTGAAAATAAATTCGGCATTACTGGAATTATTATTGATGAACTTAATGGGCAGTATTATTTAAATAGACGATTGCTTGATTCTGCAAAAGTTGATTTACAAGCTCTTAAATCATTTTTATTGGAAGAGCTAAATAAATCGTCTGATGTTCTTGTAGCGTTTGATAATCAAAATATACAAGCAGTAAATCTGCCTAGTGAATTGAAAGAGATGTTTATAAAGGGTTATAATTACAAACTATCTGGTGATATTCAGGTTGTGTATAAGCCTGGCTATTTTTTTGGAGGGGCTACTGGCTCAACACATGGTTCCATGTATTCATATGATACACATATACCATTGCTTTGGATGGGTTGGGGTATTAAGCAAGGAAATTCTCATAGAGAAGTTTATATGACCGATATTGCACCTACACTAGCCGCGTTGCTTGGCATTCAACAGCCAAGTGGCAGTATTGGGAAGGTGATCAATGAAATCATTAAATAATATATTCATAAAAAAATAGTTTAGTCATGCAGGCTTACTTGGATCTTTTAAAACATATCATTGCTCATGGTACTGATAAAAGCGATCGAACAGGAACTGGAACGCGAAGTGTATTTGGATATCAAATGAGATTCAATTTGAAGGAAGGGTTTCCTATGGTTACTACAAAAAAACTTCACCTGCGAAGTATTATTATTGAGTTGTTATGGTTTTTGAAAGGGGAGACAAACATTCGTTACCTCAAAGAAAATGGTGTGAGTATTTGGGATGAATGGGCAGATGAACAAGGTGAGTTAGGTCCGGTGTATGGGAAGCAATGGAGAAGTTGGACTGGCGCTGATGGAAAAGTGCATGATCAGATAACAGATTTAATTGATCAAATAAAAAAGAATCCTGATAGCAGAAGGTTAATTGTAAGTGCTTGGAATGTAGGTGATCTTCCATATATGGCATTAATGCCTTGTCATACGTTGTTTCAGTTTTATGTAGCAGATGGAAAATTATCATGTCAACTCTATCAGCGATCAGCTGATGTTTTTTTGGGTGTGCCTTTCAATATTGCATCCTATGCATTGTTCACCTTGATGGTTGCTCAAGTGTGTGGTCTTGAGCCTGGAGATTTTGTACATAGTTTTGGTGATGTGCATCTGTATAATAATCATATGGAGCAGGCTGAATTGCAGCTTTCAAGATCTTCATTTCCTTTGCCCACCATGAAACTTAATCCTGAAGTGAAGGATATTTTTGCATTTAAATTTGAGGATTTTATATTGGAAGGTTATCAGTCGCATCCAGGAATAAAAGCGCCAGTGGCTGTTTAATATCAAATAACGTCAATACATTAACTCGTTTCTTTATGATAATTTCTTTGGTTGTTGCGCTAGCAGAAGATAATGCCATTGGAGCAAATAATAAACTGCTTTGGCATCTGCCTAACGACCTAAAGTTTTTCAAAAACCTTACATGGGGAATGCCAATCATCATGGGGCGAAAAACATTTGTTTCTATTGCAGGAAAACCTTTGCCAGGGAGAATTAATATTGTTATCACTCGAGATAAGAATTCATTGCCACTTCAAGAAAATCTTTGGGTTGTTTCAAGTTTAGAAGAGGCTATTGAAAGAGCTGCCGAAACCGATTGCAATGAAGTTTTTGTGATTGGTGGTGGAGAAATTTATAACCAAACCATTTCCATTGCTGATAAAATTTACTTAACGCGAGTTGATGGAAACTTTACCGAGGCAACTGTGTTTTTTCCTAAGCTAGATGAAGCACAGTTTAAGTTAGTCGACTCGGTAACTATGGATAAAGATGAAAAGCACTTATTTGGCTATTCCTTTGAGACCTGGGAAAAAATCATTCAATCATAAGAGGTCGTTCAATGTATAATCGATTTCAGCTTGCGTTTAAATACATTGCGTATTACTTAACTGCTTCAAACGCTAAAGGGCATGGCACCCATTCTCCTTTTGTTTTTGACTTCATTACTAATGTACTTCAGAATAAGGGAATAAATGACGAAGGCTTTGAAATGGTGCAGGGGCAATTAGAGAGGTTAAAAAAATCTGATGAATGCCTTGAGGTTCATGACTTAGGAGCTGGTTCAGGAATCGAGAAGCAATCATTACGAAGTGTTGCTCGTATAGCCAAATATGCAGTTAAGCCTACAAAGTATTCAACGTTGTTATTTCGCATGGCGAAATATTATTCTATTGATTCTATTTTGGAGTTGGGGACTTCATTGGGGGTTACAACAAGTTATTTAGCCTTAGCTAAGCCTAGTTATGGCGTTATAACCATCGAGGGATCACCTGCAATCGCACAAATTGCAAAGAGCGGTTTTGAGCAAAATGGACTGAATAATATTCGGCAGGTGGTTGGTAATTTTGATGATCAACTTGAGGCTGCAGTGTTGGCTATGAAAGGATCCAAAATGATATTTTTTGATGGTAACCATCAGTTCAAATCTACCATTGAATATTTCAATACGACATTAGCCCATGCTGGTGAATATGATATTTTTGTCTTTGACGATATACATTGGAGCTTGGAAATGGAAAACGCGTGGAATATTATTCGAGCAAATGAACGGGTAATGCTGGCTATTGACCTGTTTTTTATTGGTATTATTTTTTTTAGAAAGGATTTTAAAGAAAAACTAGATTTTAGAATTCGATTTTAACAAATCATTATTTCTAGCACAATTAATTTGATTAGATTTGCAGCTACAAATAATCCCCATGATTGTCGCTGTTTTAAAGGAATTTTCTCCTGAAACAAGGGTTTCCTTGCTTGCAGAAGGAGCGCTGCAATTGATAAAAAAAAATATAAAAGTTTGGGTT
>CANGBH010000038.1 GCA_947451935.1 Chitinophagaceae bacterium | reverse complement strand
TTTTAATGAAGATTGCTTGGCGAAATTATATGCTCCCGGATTGTTCTTTTCTACTATTTCATTTACTTTATTTTTCGTAATCAATAAATCTCCCTGCTCAATATTTTTGCAGTTTGTGTTGTTAGTATATAAATATCCTTTAGATAAAAATCGAAAATGTCTTTTCTCTATTCTGTATATATTTACTTCATACCTGCTATTCGTTTTCGAGTGATTCGTTTTTTCATTGATAAGCAGTAGATGGTATTGATGGTTATCAATTGTGTGATTTCTATTTTTGGGAGATCTTAACTTATTGCATATTCCTCCAAAGGAGCATAAAAGCAGTATTATTGCGACTCCTTTGATATAGCCTATCCTCCAAGATATAGCAGGGGTAAAAAAATTGAATACCGCTAAAATTAGAATGCTCGAGCATATTATGATGAGCCACGATAGTATGCTAAGTGTAATTAATTCGTCAGTTAATATGCCGATTAATACACATCCTGCGATTCTGAAAAAAGGGATTTTTTTGTGATTAAATACTTCTTGCATGCTGAGCCCTAAAATAGATTTAGTGCTCAGCTAATAGGAAAAAATAACTATGTATTATTCTTATTCAGTGTATGTATTTTTCGCATTTATACTGTCTAAAAAACATGGGATTATATAAGCCTGTGAATGTTTTATTGAAATTGCCACTATCCAAGAAGGTATGCCATTCCTAGCTAACTGCTAAAATAATTTGAGTACAGGATTTTATGTACTCGCCATAAATTAGAAATCAAGTCCAAGTGAAAAATACCATACTGGTTTTCCAGTGAAGAACCCAATCATTGGCCAGCCAGCATCAACGCGAAGGAAGTATCCTAAAAGTGTACTACGTGCTCCAAATCCATATCCTCCTACAAATGGACCAACACCACCTGTTTTGATTGTAACTTGTACTGGAGGGGTGCCATAGGTGGCATCGGGTCTTTTTATTTTACTGAACTGACCATTCCAAGCTGTACCCAAATCAACAAATTGAACAAGTTGAAGGTTTCGCAAGAATGCATTATTGATAGGTCTATTTAGTAATGTGCTAAATATGGGTAATCTAAATTCACTGTTTAGTACAACGTTATTATTGCCATTAGTTGCATTTTGTTTGTGGCCTCTAAGATTTAATGCCAACGTTTGGAAGGCATAGTTTTGATCTGGCGCAGGCCTCACTTCATTGTTAAATTTAGGATTCAACCAACCTTCCACACCACCGAGATAGTATATTACTTTTTGTGACCCAAAGGAGAAATCAGCAGCACCTCTTCCAGCCCAAATAAAATTTCTATAGATTGGATAATAGTACCGCACATCTGTTCCAAAATTGAACATGTATTTTCCGGTATTATTAGATTTTACTAGCCTAGAGCTTACGTCAGTATATATTTTATATCGAAATCCATTGTAGATATTCAATGTTGGGTTAATGGTGTTGTCGTGAACATATTCCAGTTTTACTAATCCATATTTCAGTAAGCTATCTGGTAATGATACAGAAGGAGTGTAATATGGGTCAGATTTAATCACAACTCTATCGCTTCTGTAACCAACTGAAGCCCTTAGACTTTTAATTTCGTTGAATGGGTAACTGATATTGAATTGGTAAAGGTTAGATGACATTTGATTAGACAAATATGCTTTAATATCTCCCTGATCGTAGATTGGATAATTATCTTGATTGCTTCTATAATAGGTTAGACCCCAGTCAAAACGCTTTTTTAGGTTTTGAAATGAAGCGAGGTAGTCGTTGTCTTTTAGATTAGTGGCTAATCTGAATCCACCAATGAATTTTTTATCTTCCATCAAATCAGATGCACCCATGCGTAATATGCCATTTAGCGCGTTACTGTTTGAAAGATAAATTGGCCCTGATCCACCACCATAGGGTTGAAAGCGGTTTACTAGCACTGAGTTATTAAAACCTGAAACCAGGTAATCCGATGCAAACTTTAATTTATAATCGTATAGTTTGGCATCTTTGATAATATCTTCTTTTTTGGCAAGTAATTCTTCGACTGATTCAATAGGTGTTACTGTTTGCGCTTCTTCCTCAAACTCTGTTTGGAAAATTTTATTTTTAGGACTAGAGCTGTCTTTTAATTCAACATTTTTTTGATATTGAATGGACTCTGACCGTTGCTTTTTTTCTTTATCTAAAAGTTCTTTAATATAAGGGGTTGGACGTGCATTGACATTCCTACGGGTTAAAACTGATTCATTTATTTTTAGTTTGTAAAGAAATTTTAGTTCGCCTTCTTGTCTTACTTCACTAACAAGATTATTGTCACCTGCACCACGCGTTTCTAGCAAGCTACTTTGGTAGTTGGTGATTGGGAATGTATAGGTACTATCTTTTGTGATTGACATGTAGGCTATGGAATCAGGTTCATCTTTGCTCCAGGCTTTTAAGGTGGAATCTAATTCTTTGCGTTCGGGGTTTCTTAATATTTCGTCACCAATTTTATATACAGTATCTAAACCAGCTCTTTCTGTCTTAAAGAACCCTGCATAGCGATTGCCAATACCATTTGCATCACTCACAAACGTAAAGTGATTAACATTGTATTGCAATGGGTACCTCGCTTGGCCATGAGGTTGATTGGTAAGTTGAGTGATTTGCCTATACTCACTCTTGTTCCAATTATCAACTAAGAAAATATTGAATGGATACCTTGATGGTAAAACAGAGTCTGCTTTCGATGCGTTTGGTAATGGCCTATTTGATGCAAAAATAATTCCTGTTTTGCCAGGAAATGCAACAAATGATGCGTCTAAGTCATCATATGGGTCATTGGTAATTTGTTGTGATGTTTGTTCGTTTATTTTATACACAAAAACATCTGATTGACCGTTCTTTACTGCACTTAGAATAAGCGTATTGTTATCGAGCATGAACTTGGCGTCCTGTATAATTTGATAATCTGGAAGTTCTTGTTTGGATGTTTTTATTCCTGCCACCACATCAAAAACAAACATTTTTATTTTGCCTTCTTCTGTATACACTACCAATAGTCTTGTCCCTTTTGAGTCCCACGACATCAACGGGTAATTTGGATTGAGTTCGTCTTGATTGCTAAGTACACCAGCTTTGAGGAGTATTTTTCTTTTTTCTGAAAGGTCTTCTAAGACAACACGATAGATTCCTTTTTTATACTGAACCATCGCATAACTATTGTTTTTTGGGATTGGGTTTGCTTGAAATCTATAGTAGTCGGTTCCATGATTTGACTCTTCAATTGCAACTACATTTCCTTTAGGTTGATTTCTTCTCCCTTTAGTATCGGCAAGGTATTTATCTGATTCCAACTCCATGAACTCCTTTAGTAAATCTTTGAACTTCTTTTTAGTGATTTTAAGACTTGCCTGATTTAAATTTTTATAAATCCTAGTGAGGTAAAGGAAGTAGGTGACATTTTCTTTTTTATAGTGATCAGCAAAAAATTTCCAGAAAGCATGACCTGCCAATTGTTGTTCTTTGAATGCAAATTGGTAGAATGATTTGTATTGATCAGAAAGTAATGCTGATTTTAGTTTGTCATCTAATGCAGGGTTCCAGTTTTCACCTGCATAAGCGATATATCCTTCGGTAAGCCATTTAGGAAGATCTAGCAACGTTTGGTTGGTTGCAAATTCTCCAAGATCGTCGCCAAAGAGTAAGTTTTCAACAAGAATCTGCGCAACACCCTGTCTGATTTGCCTTTGTAAATTTTGTAAGTTGCCATCATAGTAAACAATCATTTTGTTGTTTACGAGCTTGGTGACCCCTCCAGTGTTTTGCCAATCTATGCCAATCCCTATGTTCGACTGTCTATAATCGGTGAAACTATTGTAAACCACAATATTTGCTCTCCTTTGAAGGCCATATTCAACAAAGTCTTCTAAATCTGGAAGTGCCTCTTCAGCCACTTTTGCTGCCATTTTTCCTAAAGCCAATCCCCCGTCGCTAAAATACGTGTTGAAATTTTTGGTTTGATAGTATCGCCAATTGAATTTTTTGAATTGCACTCGATTTTTTCCGAATTCAACTGAACTTACCTGTGCATTTGAGTTCATGAAGAACATCAAGAATATGCCTAGCGAAATAAGTATTTTTTGCATGGTAGTATAGTTCAAATGATTGGATACTTTTGCTTTAAGCGCATATCCATATAACTTGCGTTAAAATTAACGCATTTACCCAACAAATCTCAGTCATGATAAACGTTAAAATTTTCACTTTTAATCCGCTACAAGAAAATACTTATATCCTCTATAGTGATGATTTGGAATGTATTATTGTTGATCCGGGATGTTATTTTGAGCCTGAGCGGGAGAAGCTCAAGGGTTTCATAGAAAAAACCGGCCTAAAGCCTATTTTGTTGGTTAATACGCATTGTCATTTAGACCATGTTTTTGGCAACAAATTCATTAAAGAAACCTATAATCTGGATTTGCATATTCATCAAGGGGAAGAGGCCGTGCTAGAGCATGCCCCCACAAGCGGTTTAATGTGGAATGTACCATTTGATAATTATGAGGGTCCTATTCGTTATTTAGTGCCTGGAGAGGTTACTCCCTTAGGGAAGGAGTCGCTTGAAATCTTGTTCACCCCCGGCCATTCTCCTGCAAGTGTTAGTTTTTATGCTCGGGAAAGTGGATTCGTCATTGCGGGGGATGTCCTTTTTCGTGAAAGTATTGGTAGAACTGATCTACCTGGTGGAAGCCCTGAGGTTTTATTAAAAAGTATCATGGAACAATTGTATGTTTTACCTAATGAAACTATTGTTTATTCAGGACATGGTGTGCCAACTAAAATAGGACATGAAAAAAAGCACAACCCTTATGTTAGAGCATGACCTTAAGCGGTAGGGTATAGTTTCTTAATAAGCGGAATTTTAATCAATTCACTTTTTTCTTTTTTGACTATATAGAAAATGAAGACAATCATTAGCAGAATACCTGTTCCATGAACTATAATCAGGTTATGATTTGTATTACGAAGTGCTTGATGTATTAGGTAAAGTCCATAGGCAATGATAATGTAAAGAATACATTTTTTCCATTCATACGGTATTGGATAATGGCGTTGGCCTAGAAAGTAACTAATTGCCATCATGCTTCCATAGCAAACAAAGTTAGCAATTGCACAAGCAAGGAATCCCATCGAAGGAATGAACAGGTAGTTAATCACTATGGTGATGGCTGCACCTATGAAGGTGATCAGTGCGCCGATATTATTACGGTTAGTAAGTTTGTACCAAATGGATAGATTATAATAGATGCCAAGAAATAATTTTGAGAGCATTAGTACAGGGACAATGTAAAGTCCATCAAGGTATTCTGGATGTTTATTTATTCCCATAAAATATTTCCATACATCTAGGAAAAGGACCACGCCAAGAAAGCACAAGCATGATGCTATGACAAAGAAATTCATGATTCGCGAGTAAGTTTCTTTGGCATTTTCTTTCGTGGAATTTTTAAAGAAAAATGGTTCTGCGCCCATTCGAAATGTTTGGATAAAAATGACAATGAGTATAGCTAATTTATTGTTGGCGCTATAAATTCCATTCGCTGCTTTTGATGCTGTAACAGTTCCATTGAATCGGTGAACAATCATAAATCTATCGATAGTTTCATTAATTACTCCCCCAAAGCCAACAACAATAAGAGGTGTGGAATAGATTAAAAGTTCTAAGAATAGTTTTTTGTTGAACGATGGTCGAAATTCGGATAATTCTTTGCTTAGAAATAATAGGGTGAAGGCACTAGCAATTACCCCGGCAATGAAAACGTATCCAATGCCTATTTCTGGTTTATAAATCGATGAGAAAAATCCTGTTGCACCTTTTTCTTGCATTGGCTTGCACACAAACAAAAAGAATATAATCAAACCAACATTCAATAAAATATTAAGGAGTTTGATGAGTGCAAATTTTCGAGGTCTTCCTTCAAACCGTATTTTTGAGAAGGGTAGTACTGCAAGTGTATCTAATGCAACGATTGCCACTACATACATTACATATTCTGGATGCTGCCCAATTTCCATAAAATTGGCAACATGTTGAGCAGGTAAAAGTAGGATTAGGCTGAAGATGGTTGTCGAAATAATGAGGCTCGTGAGTCCAGTATTAAATACTTTTTTTTCTTCGATTTGTTGATTAAATCGAAAGTAGGAAGTCTCCATTCCATACGTGAAGATGATATTCAGAAATGCAGCATATGCATACAAGATGGAGATATCGCCAAATTGTTCAGGGGCATAAATGTAGGTCAGGATGGGGTTAAGCAAATAATTCACAAACCTGCCTACAATATTACTTAGGCCATACCATACGGTTTGATTTGCAAGTTGTTTTATACCACTCAATGGGTTGACTTTTGGGCAAAGTTAATGTATCCAATGGAAGTTGGTATGCTTGATTTAGTCATCATATCTAGTTACACTTTTTCTAAGTGCTTTTGTTTTAGCACTGATTTTCTTAGTTTGTATTCTTTTTTCTTTTGATGCTTTTGTTGGTTTGCTTGCAATTCTAATTGTTTTCTTTTCAAGTGATTTGTTGAGGAGCTCGTTCATTCTTGTAATGACGATAGTTTTATTTCCAAGTTGGCTTCTTTCTGTCTGGGATTTGATTTGCAGTACACCGGATTTATTGATTCTATTCGCAAGTTTGTTAATGATAATTTCCTTTTGTTTTTCGGTCAGTACTTTACTTTGCTGGATATCAAGATAGCCCATGACCATGGTTTCTACTTTATTTACATTTTGCCCACCTTTGCCACCACTTCGAGCGGTGGTGAATATGATTTCACTGCTTATGTCTATCTTCATTTCATAAATTTACAGAACCTTATCTGATTCTTTATGCGTGCAGTCATTCAACGAGTTACAGAGGCTTCGGTCAAAGTTGATGGGAGTATAGTTGGAGAGATTCAAGCAGGACTGCTGATCTTGTTGGGAATTGAGGATAGTGATACATTGGAGGATATCGATTGGCTTTGTGGAAAGGTTGTAAACTTGAGAATTTTTAATGATGAGCAAAATGTAATGAACTTATCAGTTTTGGATAGTGGGGGTGATATTTTATTAATAAGTCAGTTTACATTACATGCCTCAACAAAAAAGGGGAATAGGCCTTCTTATTTAAAGGCCGCTAAGCCTGAGATCGCCAATCCAATCTATGAACTGATGATTAATCGTTTAGAGTATGCATTAGGAAAGCCAGTTGCTTCTGGAAAATTTGGTGCAGACATGAAAGTGGCACTTTTGAATGACGGACCAGTTACCATTATTATTGATACAAAAAATAAAGAATAGTATGACCATCAAAGAAGCACAAGATCAGGTTGATGTTTGGATTAAAACATATGGTGTCCGATATTTTAGTGAACTGACTAATATGGCTATCCTTACTGAAGAGGTTGGTGAGCTAGCTCGTGTTATGGCAAGAAAATATGGGGATCAGTCATTTAAAAAAAGTGAAACAGCAGATCATCTTGGCGACGAAATGGCTGATGTGCTTTGGGTCCTGATTTGTCTTGCAAATCAAACAGGTATCAACTTGACAGAGGCATTCGCTCGAAACATGGAAAAAAAGACACTTCGAGATGGAGATAGGCATCTAAATAATGAAAAATTAAGCTAATTCTTTTTGGCTATAATTGGCTTAGTTAGCTCTCAATTGGACTTCCCTTCTTAGAATTTCCCATCATATTAATTATCTTTGCCCCTATGATATCAAACGATCAACAAAAGTTTCAGGCTATTATTTCCCATGCTAAGGAATATGGATTTGTTTTTCAATCCAGTGAGATATATGATGGACTAAGTGCTGTATATGATTATGGCCCATGGGGTAGTGAATTGAAAAAAAATCTTCGGGAAGCATGGTGGAATGAAATGACGCGCATGCATGACAATATTGTTGGTATTGATGCTGCCATCTTTATGCACCCAACTACTTGGAAGGCATCTGGACACGTTGATAATTTCAGCGATCCTATGATTGATAACAAGGATTCTAAAAAACGATATAGAGTTGATCACCTAATTGAAGGATATGCAGATCAGTTGGTGAAAGAGGGGAAGACTGAGGATGCTGAACAACTTCTTGCTACAATGGATTCATTATTGGCTGCAAATGATTTTGCTGGGTTGAAGCAACTCATCGATTCAAAAAATATGAAGTGTGCGGTAAGTGGAACATGTAATTGGACAGATGTGCGTCAATTCAATTTGATGTTTTCTACACAAATTGGTTCAGTCGCTGAGGAGGCGAATGAGATTTACCTTAGGCCAGAAACAGCACAAGGTATTTTTGTCAATTTTTTAAATGTTCAGAAGTCTGCTCGCATGAAAATTCCATTTGGTATAGCCCAGATAGGAAAGGCATTTAGAAATGAAATTGTTGCAAGGCAATTTATTTTTAGAATGCGAGAATTTGAGCAGATGGAAATGCAATTTTTCATTCGTCCTGGCACTCAGCAAGAATGGTATACTTATTGGAAGGCTGAACGTATGAAGTGGCACACCTCTATGGGTATTCCTGCAGAAAACTATCGTTTCCATGATCATGTTAAGCTTGCTCACTATGCTGATGCGGCAGTTGATATTGAATATGCATTTCCAATTGGATGGAAAGAAGTAGAAGGAATCCATAGCCGTACTGATTTTGATTTAAAAAGTCATCAGCAATACAGTGGAAAGAAGCTACAATATTTCGATACAGAAATAAATCAGAATTATGTTCCTTATGTAATTGAAACCTCTATTGGTTTGGATAGAATGTTTCTGCTTACCTTATGCCATGCCTATCAAGAGGAAAAGTGGATTAAAGAAGATGGTACTGAAGATAGTAGGGTGGTCTTAAAAATTCCTGCCAAAATCGCACCCATCAAGTTGGCCATTTTGCCACTCTTGAAAAAAGAGGGTTTGCCTGAGATAGCAAGAGAAATCATGAATCAATGCAGGAATGAATTCTATTGTTTTTATGAAGAAAAAGATACGATTGGTAAACGATACCGCAGAATGGATGCACTAGGTACTCCTTTCTGTATTACCATTGATCATCAGACGAAGGATGATCAAACTGTTACTATACGCTATCGAGATACCATGAAACAGGAGCGAATTCCAATAGTGGGATTGGTAGATTTTATAAAAAGTAAATTCTAGTAAATCGTAATTTAATATTTAGCGGTTAGCTACTGTGTTGATTATACGACCAATAATTTCTTTAAAAAATCTAGCCCATCCTTCAAATGAATCTGATGTTGGAATAAATGCATCTGCATCTAATTTCGATGCCGATGGAAGCATACCAAATGCACATGGGTATGGTCTGACTTTTAGCCCTTCTTTTTCGAAAACTTCTGTAGCTCGCGGTATATGGAATGCCGATGTGATGAGTACAAGCTTTCCTTTTATTCCTCCCAGGCTGTCAATTAATTTATGGGTGTATTTCGCATTTTCTTTGGTATTTTTTGATTGTGTTTCTATATAAATGTCTTCTTTTGGTATCTCTAGGTCAATCAAATTTTTAGCAATGAATTCTGCTTCTGCGAAATGTTGTTTTACGAAAATAGCATTCCCCCCACTGGCAATTATTTTTTTGATATGCCCGGTTTTATAAAGCAAAGCAGTTTGGATGAAACGGTCAGATGATTGATTGAAATGCGGGGTTGAATTTACTTCATCGAAGCTTACCATTCCCCCTAACACAACACCAACTTCATATTGCTCCTCTGATTTCATTGGCATTGGGTCTGCCTGAAATTGAATTAAAATGAGATTGATTAGCAAGGGGTTTGAAAAAAACAATGTAATACTAAGAGATATTATAATAAGTTTTTTCCGTCGTCGTTGATCTGCTGAAAGTATTGAAATGATCAATAGAATAGTTATCCAAATAAATGGATTTAAGAAAAATGACAAAACCTTAGAGAGTATAAACATATACTTGAATAAGTGTGCTGAAGAAATTAATCTTACTGATTAATTTTTAATGATGCTTCTTGTAAACTGATATTTTCTGTCTAGTGATGTTACAGTAAGAATGTAATTTCCTGCAGCAAGATTGTTTACAGGTATTCTGCCATTTTCGTATCCGGCTTCTTTTCGGTAGACAACAGCCCCATTCATGGCAGTAAGTTGAATGCTAAGTTTTTTTATGGTATACATATTGCCAACTTGGAATTGCAATTCATCATGAGCAATGGTTGGGTAAGCCTTTTTTATGAAATTCAAATCATTTCTAATTGGATTTGTTACAGCAGTAATGACTGGAACAGGATCTCCTATATAAGCCACGAACATTCCATTTCCATGTGTTCCTGCAACAAGGGTATTGTCTTTCCATCTGTATGCAAGTGAGTTTACAATAGCAGTATTGATCATCTCTGAAGGTTCACCAGCTACTCCAATTTCCCTAGACCAAACGGTATTAGTTCCATTGATAACACTTGTGCTGAATAAGCCAGCTGAAGTCCCAACATAATATTCTATACCAGTTGATTTAGCTACAATTTTGCAGGACCTTACTGATGGCAAGGTTAAATTTCCTTCTATCACTTGCCAGGTAGGTCTATCGGATGTTGCATTTCCTGTCCAAAATATACTGTTTACATTATAATTAGAAACTACAGCAATAACAGTGTCTTGGTTTCTTGGATTTATAGCAATATCATTTACCACACCTGAGGTTATTCCTATTGGTGTAATGTTAGTTGGTCCTGTTGATGCAGAAATGTTCTGTGGATCTTTGAGCCTATAAATCTTTCCTGCAGAAGTTCCCATGAATAGACAGCTGTTGGATGTGTATGAGCCAGCTGTTGTGGCCATAGAAAATATATTTCCATTTAATGAAGGTGCAATGCCTTTCATTAACGTCCAATTTGCGGGCGTTACTTTGGTGGCATCGTTAGTTCTGAATAAGCTATCATTTGATGCGTAATAGAGGTAATCTGTATTGTCTGGATCCAAGTGGTAGAATGTAATGAATTCCCCAGGTCCAGCATTACTAGGCTTTATGGGGGTGTATAGATTATTTGCAAAGTCAAATAATTTCATCCTGTAAAACTGCCCTTCTTGCGCTGAACAGAATAAAAATTGTTGACCTGCTGTATTTTTTTTCGTCATTCCAACTTGGCAACCATCTCCACCAAGTAAAATGAAGTGATCGTTGCTGTCTGAAAGTTTATCTATAATTGGACTTTCCGGATTATCGCGAAAAGTCGTTGAGTTATCTTGTGCTCCACCATAGAAAACTCTACTACCAGGTGTAGGGTCGATGCCAATATGATAATATTGAATAGTTTGATACTGGCTGTTGGCATTTTTCCATTTCGGACTCAAAGCAGTGATATCCTCTACGAATGCAATACCTCCATCTGAGCCGATTAATACCCTATTGGGATTGGAAGGGTCAAATGAAAAACTATGGTTATCGGCATGACTTATTGAACTAGAATCTGTATACGTTGATGAGGATACGCCTCCAGCAAAAAGTACACTGTCTTTGGTCGCGAATCCATCTTTAGATCGAAATAAATTAACTCCACCCGCCAAGACTATGTTGGGGTTGGTTGGATGAATAGCAAGAAGCATATTGTATCCTCCTTGCATCTCCATGTATTTCAGCGATTTTCCATCTCTTTTGGCAACTAAGTTATCTGTTAATTTTTGCCACGTAAAAGGCGTTGTTGACATATCGCATTTAAATAGATCTGCCTCTGGTTTGTTAGCACCATTATCGGTGTTTTCAACCATGGTATATAGAATATTTTCATTGGATGGGGCAATCGCTATCACTGTTCTTCCCCAACCACCGCTGTAATCACCAGCGGTGTTGATTTTATTATTATAACTTCTCCATCCTGCTACAGAATCAGGGGCATCTTTTATGCCACCTGCTATGCGTGAGAATGTTCCATTTCCACCTGTTGCAGAGGTGAAGATTCCTGCGTAGGCCCTGTCTTCATTTCTGCCACTCATGGCAATAAAGATTTTTGATCCAGTTTTTGTAATCAACACATCTGCAATACTACCAAATCCTGATGTTGCTGAATTGCTCTCGAAAACACTTGTCCAGGTAGCTCCTCCATCAGATGAGCGCACTACTTTTCTGTGGATGGCTGCGTATACATCACCTGTAATAGGGTGTACCACTATTTTATGGATGAAGCACCAAGGAGAGGAGAATGAAGTAGGGTCAGTTACACTTGTGGACGAAAGAATCGACCATGTTAATCCATTATCAATGGATTTTAGAATTCCATTTCCAAAAACAAAGGCTGATGGATAACTCGCAGATGCACCAATTGGTTCGCCTGTGCCAGCGTACCATGTATCAGGTTGAGTAGGGTCCTGTGCAAATGAGGATACCCCTCTAACTTCAAATGGTGGATGGACGAATTTCCATGATACTCCGCCATCAGTTGTTCTGAATATCCCACCATTGACACCGCCGGCAAGGATTACTTTATTAGTAGTATTGTTATATCGCAGATCGAATGCAACAGCACGTGTTCTGCCTCCGTTTTGTGTTGGTCCTGCTGCTAAGAATGTATTCCCGGTTTGTGCATTGCCATAGGGGTTATCACTCATTAAAAACTGAATATCATTACTAGTGCTACCAAATGCAGATTTGGGTATTTCAACAGGGTTGAATAATCCATTTTTTCGAATTGGCATTGTTTTTAGCCAGGCTAATTCTTTTGCACGGATACCATCGGGTATTTTGCCAGTTTGAGGATCTCTTGTTAGTAGCCATTCATAGCGTGCTCTTTCTATAGAATTCTTTTGTTCAATCTCCTCATTTTCAGGATTGTCATCCTCCTCTCCATTTAATATGGTGAGGTTTTTTGAGATTGTTTTTTTCTGTTGAGCAGATTGTAATAAATAAATACCAGCTATACTCAAAAGGAAAATCATTCCAACCGCAAATCCTGTTTTTTTAGATATCATAGCCGATTTATTCGTTATTAAGCAATTTAAATAATTTTCTAGGCAAGCCAAGATTTTGTTCGTTAAATAGTAGACTCTTAACAAATAAAAGGTTTAATGTTATCTTTGTATTCATAAGCGAGAATGAACCTGGAGTTTTTATTGGAGCGTTTTGGTCAATCCCCCCGTACGCAACAAATTGCGGACAGGATTGTTTTGCCCCTACCTCAAAAAATTTCATGTGCTCATCTTTCGGGTAGTGCCTCCTCCTTTCTTTTTGCTTCTTTATATCAGCTTCCTCAACTTTCGGCACATAATCACCTTTTTATTCTCGAAGACGCAGAGGAGGCAGCCTATTTTCATAATGATATTGAGAACCTATTAAATCCAATCGATCTTTTTTATTTTCCTACGTCCTTCAAGTCGAATAAAAATTTCAGCATTCAAAGTAGTAGTCACGTAATGCTTAGAACTGAAATGCTTACCCGTTTTGCCACAGGAGGTAATAAGAAAATAATCATTACTTACCCCGAGGCTTTGATGGAGAAGGTTGTTCAAGCCGAGACTTTAGCCGGTAATATCATACTGATCAAGGTCAATGACCGATTAGATACTGATGCATTAATGGAACGATTAGTGAGTTTGGGTTTTGAGCGTACGGATTTTGTCTATGAACCAGGGCAATTTGCCATGCGAGGTGGAATTTTTGATATTTATTCCTTCGGAAATGAAAAACCATATCGAGTTGAATTGTTCGGGCAGGATGTAGATTCCATCCGCATATTTGATCCTGAAACGCAGTTGAGTGAACGAAAACTTCTTCAGGTAAGCATTATTCCCAATGCCGATGCAGAATTTGAGGACACAGAAAAAATCTCATTCTTTGATTTCATCCCAGCTAATACCATTATATATACATCAAACTGGCAATTGTTTTTAGATCGGTTTCAAGACCATGAAGATAATCTACGGCTATTCATGGAGCGTAAAGATGATTCAAGCTTTCACAAAGAGATAGATGATAAGATTATCCAACATAAGGTGGAGGATTTTACTTCATTCGTTGAAGCAGAGAGTAAATTGAAGCAATTCACGTTGGTTGAGCTTGCACATGCAAGTACCATACTCGATCCTACTTTCACAATTCATTTTGATATTAAGCCACAACCTGCATTCAATAGGCAGTTTGATTTACTTATAAAGGATCTTTCCGCTCATGATTTGGCAAAGCACCAGATTTATATTTTCGCTGAAAACCCAAAACAATTAGAACGTCTCTATTCTATTTTTTTAGACCTCAAGGCGGAAATTAATTTTGTTCCAATAGCAAAATCACTTCACCAAGGTTTTGTAAGTACTGATCTAGGTATTGTTGTGTATACGGATCATCAAATCTTTCAGCGATATCATAAATATAAAATCAAGCAGGCCTATAATAAAAGTAAGGCCATAACCCTTCGTGCATTAAAAGAATTGCAGCCAGGCGATTTTGTGGTTCATATGGATCATGGGGTAGGTGTTTTTAGTGGCTTGCAAAAAATAGAGAATGGCGGACATACACAAGAAGCTGTTCGAATTATTTATAGGGATAATGATATTCTCTATGTGAACATTAGTTCCATTCATAAGATTTCAAAATACACTGGAAAAGAAGGCCATGTTCCGAAAATCAATAAGTTAGGCAGTGATGTGTGGGTTAAGCTGAAAGATAAAACAAAGGGTAAGGTTAAAGAAATTGCCTTTGATCTTATTAAGTTATATGCTGAGCGAAAAGCTATGGAGGGGTTTGCTCATAGTAGCGATAATTACATGCAGATAGAACTTGAGGCATCATTTATATATGAAGATACTCCAGACCAAGGCAAAGCTGTTGCCGATGTAAAGAAGGATATGGAAAGTCCACATCCAATGGATAGACTTGTTTGTGGTGATGTTGGATTTGGTAAGACGGAAGTTGCTATCAGGGCAGCTTTTAAGACGTGTCTAGATGGCAGGCAAGCAGCAGTATTGGTTCCAACAACCATATTGGCTTACCAACATTTTAAAACATTTAGTGAGCGGCTAAAAGATTTTCCGGTAACCGTTGAATTCATGAATAGATTCAAATCGGCTAAGGAGAAAAAAGAGATCCTAAAAAAAGTAGAGGAAGGGAAAATAGATATCATTATTGGTACGCATGGCCTTATTGCAAAAGATGTCAAGTTCAAAGATTTAGGACTACTTGTTATTGATGAAGAACAGAAATTCGGAGTGGCACATAAAGAAAAAATTAAAACGTTTAAAACCAATGTGGATTGTTTAACGCTAACCGCTACACCAATTCCAAGGACGTTACAATTTAGTTTAATGGGAGCAAGAGATCTGAGTATTATCAATACCCCACCTCCGAATAGACAGCCTATACAAACTGAAGTGCTCATTTTTAATGAAGATGTAATAAGAGATGCTATTTATTTTGAAATTGAACGGGGTGGTCAAGTATTCTTTATTCATAACCGTGTAAACGGTTTACCAGAGATGGCTCAATTGCTGAAAAGTCTATGTCCCGATTTGAGTATAGGATTTGCTCATGGACAATTAGAAGGGCATGAACTTGAAGAACGAATTTTTGATTTTATAACCAAGAAGTATGATGTATTGGTATGTACTAATATTGTTGAAAGTGGTGTAGATATTCCTAACGTCAATACCATTCTTATCAACAATGCCCATCAATTTGGCTTAAGTGATCTTCATCAGTTAAGAGGTAGAGTAGGTAGGAGTAATCGAAAAGCATTTTGTTATTTAATTGCTCCGTCAATAAGCACATTACCTGGGGATGCTCGAAAAAGGCTTCAAACATTAGAGCAGCATGCCGAACTAGGAAGTGGATTTCAAATTGCTATGCGCGATTTAGATATTCGTGGAGCAGGTAATATGTTGGGTGGTGAACAGAGCGGATTCATGATTGAGATTGGCTTCGAAATGTATCAAAAGATTTTAGATGAAGCGATTCGTGAATTAAAACGCACCTCATTCAAAGAAGTCTTTAAAGATGAAATTAGTCAGCAGGATGACTTTGTGCAAGATTGCACCATAGAAACTGATTTAGAAATTCTCATCCCTGATCATTATGTTGAACAGATTGCAGAAAGGCTTGTGCTTTACACTCGTCTTGATCATTGCAGAGATGAAGAGGAGCTCATCAGGTTTCATGATGAAATGCAAGATCGTTTTGGTCCCATTCCTCTATGTGTTGAAGATTTATTTACTACAGTGAGGTGTAGGAAGATATCGGTTGAATTAGGCTTTGAGCGATTAACATTGAAGCAAAAAACACTCAGATGTTATTTTGTAAATAATCCCGACTCCCCTTATTTTGAGTCTGCATTATTTCAATCTATC
>CANGBH010000037.1 GCA_947451935.1 Chitinophagaceae bacterium | reverse complement strand
TGATGCCCATCTGCGATATAAGTACAAGGAACCTCCTTATCAAATATGTTCACTATACTCGAAACTGTTTCCGCTTCATTTATCACCCATACCCTATGAGCAATATGATCTTCAGCAACAAAATCATAAACAGGTTTGTGGTCTTTTTTCCATGCAGTTATGATAAGATCGAGATTAGATACATTTTTATAGGCAAGAAAAACATTGCCTGTTTGTGCACCCGTTATGCGAATATGATTAATTCGATCTTGCTCCTTTTCAGGTCGAGTAAACTCATGCTTCTTAATCACATTATTTTCATAATCATCTATTGAAGAACAGCAAACTAACCCAGTCTGACTTCTTCCATCCATCACTAGTTCATATATATAAAAACAAGGCACCTCTTCTTGAAATAATATACCTTTCTCAATAAACGAATCTAATGTTGATTTCGCTTTTTCATATACAGAAATATCATACATGTTTAAATCAGAAGGAAGATCAATTTCAGATTTAGTGACATGCAAGAAGGAGTTTTCGTTGGCCGCAACCCTTGCCTCTTCACTTGATAAAACATCATAGGGTGGAGAAGCAACTTCTTTAGCTAATTCTACTTTTGGCCTTACTGCTCTGAATGGATAAACTATTGCCATAATTGATTGCTATTTACGATGAATATGTATTTATAAATTCATTAATTAGTTCGGTCAATGCTTCAACACTACTCATAGGCATCGCATTATACATAGATACCCTAAACCCTCCTACATTCCGGTGCCCTTCAATGCCAATCATTCCCTCACGCCTACAAAGTGAAAGAAAATCCTTCTCCAATGATGAATCAGTCATAGTGAAAACTGCATTCATAAAACTCCTATCTTCTTTTTTAACAGGCAAGTGAAAAAGTGACGATTTTTCGAGTGTTGAATATAAAAGTGAAGCCTTTTGATTATTTAGTTTTTCAATGGCAGGGATACCGCCTATTTTTTTTAACCAACGTAGCGTAAGTAAGCAAACATAGATGGCAAATACTGGAGGCGTATTTAACATGGACCCATTTGCTATATGAACACGATAGTCCATCATAGAGGGAAGAGATGAATTTGCCTTTAACAAGAAATTCTTATCCACTACAACCAAATTGACACCTGCAGCACCAATATTTTTTTGAGCCCCTGCATAAATAAAATCAAACTGATTAAAATCCATTTCCCTACTTAAGATATCACTACTCATGTCAGCAATCAATGGCACATCAGACTTTGGAATTGATTGCATCTGTGTTCCTTCAATAGTATTATTCGTAGTATAATGAAAATATGCTGCATCATTAGGTATCTGATACTCTTTAGGGATATATGAATAATTCCTATCACTAGATGATGCTACCACCTGAACCTGACCAAAAAGTTTTGCTTCTTTGATAGCCTTTGTTCCCCAAACGCCACAATCGAGATAGGCGGCTTTTTTATCTTTACTCAAAAAATTCATGGGCAATTGAAAGAATTGAGTTGATGCCCCACCATGAAGAAATAAAACCTCTTTATCTGCATCTAGCTTCATAAGTTCCTTAACCAAAGAAACTGCTTCATCCATCACAGCCTCAAAAAGAGGTGTCCTATGGCCAATTTCAAGAATGGAAAGACCGGTATTATTAAAGTCTACGATCGCCCTACTGGCTTCTTCAAAAACTTCCTTTGGTAAAATACTTGGACCTGCATTGAAATTATGCTTCATGATAGTAATGCTTAAAACAGTGTATAATTTGAGGGTCCAAAGATACTCAATTTGAACAAGAGCGGCCCATGATCTTAGCACCTAACCAAGCAGATTGTAACAACTTTTGATCTGTTTGGGCCTCTGAGCTTAATTTAACTTTCCCTAAAAGTTGTAAGTCCGGCTGCCCTGCATCAACCCATGCTGTATACCAAAAACTAGCTACCGTAAATATAGAACTCCTCATTCTTCGTTCAACCATACCATTTAATTTCGTGTGGTACAATGTAGCATATGAACTTGAGTACTGCTTAACAACCATGCCATTTCTAGTCTCAAATGCATATCTCATGTCGGATGGAATAGAATTAGCAAGATTTTTTTCCAGAGACAACACACTGTCTGAGGCTAATGAGCTTTCATAAACCCTTTGCCATATATATTGAAGAGGCTTCTCAATGTATAGCGCCTTGCTATTAATTAAGTCATAATGCTGCTGTGCAAACAACTCTGGCAACCTACTTTCCCAAAATCCATGTATACCTACCTGGTCTGTTTTCTGCCCATTATGATTGCTACTAGTATGAAGGGGAACATGGATATCAGCAATATAATGTCCGATTTCAGCTGATAATTTTAAAATTGCTTCTGGATTTTTTAATTCAAATGCCTTTTTTAATCGAAGGTGCATACTACTAATCCACCAAGGCGCTATGCCATGAGCAACAAGGCTATCCTCTGAGTACTGTTGAATTGCATCACCCCAATGCTGTGGCAAATTTGCAAACGGAAAGCTGCCATATTGATCCATATCTATATAGTGTCTTGAACCTTCTTCTGGAATGGCATACCTACGCTTATCTGGATCCACAGCGTGCTCTGTTATAAAATCAATGTTCAGCTTATAAAAAGGAATCATTGCAGGTGGCAACAAAAAAACTGCATCATAATTTATTTGCTTGTGAGCAAAAAATCCCCAACAAAAAGCATGAGGTGGGCTTGCCAAGAAAAACATCATAATGAATAGCCCTTTAAGCCTTAACACCAGAATCTCCCTCCAATGCTGTATGTTCAGCAAAATCAGCAACACCACCTGAAATAGCAAATTTCATCACGTCAGCAGAACTCACTCCATCGAGTAAGCGTACCCGATCTTTTTTAACAAAATAAAGTATACCTGAAAAAGCATAAGAATGGGGTAAATACACCGTAACATAATCAGTCAACCCAAATGCAGATGCATCAGATTGTGTTACAAATCCAATTCGCCATACATCAGTTGCTTCAATAGACACCAATACAGCTTTATTAAATTTGCGCTTATTCCCAGCAAAGGCCTCCATAAGATCCTTAACTGTAGAGTAAATAATCTTAACCCCTGGTGTCCGCTCTAATATCATATCAAACCACTCTACCAACTTGGCAACAATAAACGATGAGGAGATGTAGCCAACTAAGAGTACAATACATATCACTATTAAGAATCCTAAACCAGGTATTTTCTCTGGTGAACCCAAAGCATCCAACTTCACCAAATCAGGAAATAAAACATGCAAGAGATTCGGAAGTATGCCATCAATAAATTTAAAAAGAGAAATAACTGCCCAAGCCGTTATGACAATGGGAGCCAAAATAATCAACCCCTGAAAAAACAGATTCAGAATTCTACCCGGTCGGAAAAATTGCCCCATTATTATAATTTAAGTCAAATATACACCAACGAGGTACGCCGAAAAAAAGGAAAAAAGCGGTTTTTTCAGAGAAATCACGCCAAAATTGTCGGATTTATCCTAAAAAATGACCATTTGTATAAAATTCACATTTTTTATTGATTGGAAACTTTTTACCCAAACAAAGTTTCCTTAGTTTTGCGGCGCGAATTCTAACATGGACAACAAAGAACGAATAATTCAGGAAGCAAAGACCCTTTTCATGCGACTAGGCATCCGCTCTGTGTCGATGGACGACATTGCAAGCCACCTTGGGATGTCCAAAAAAACAATCTACCAGCTCTTTGCCGATAAGGATGAATTAGTAGACAATATTATAGATGCAGACATCACACAACTTGAATCAGATTGCATTACCTATTGTCAACTGTCAGCCAATGCCATTGATGAAATTTTTAGAACCATGGAGATGATTGGGCTACAACTTCGAAACATGAACCCCATGGTATTGTTTGATCTTCAAAAATACCACTATCGTTCTTATGAAAAATTCATGCGGCATAAAAATACTTTCCTATTAGAAATCATTACAAAAAATCTAGTGAAGGGAGTTCAAGAAGGACTCTATCGATCAGATATCAAAATTGAAATCCTAGCAAGATTTAGATTGGAATCGATGATGCTTGCTTTTAATAAAGAGACATTCCCTGCCGATCGCTTTAATATGCTTGAGGTTACCCTAGAAATTATTGAACATTTCTTATATGGCCTTGCAACAGAGAAAGGATATAAATTAATTATCGAGTACAAAAAGAAAGCAAATAATAATGGAATTTAAAAACAGATATATGACACGTTGGATTATCATCATTTCAGGACTTATTTTTTTGAATTCATCGCCCGGAAAAGCACAAGAAAGCTATAAGCTTAGTGCAAATCAGGCAGCTGAGTTAGCATTAAAAAATGTAACTGACATTAAAAACCTCAAACTCGACAGAGACATTCAAATTGCAAAAAACAAAGAATACTTAGCGCAAGCAACTCCACAAGTAAGTGGAAGTGTTCAAATGCAACACTTTTTTAGTATTCCCGTAACCTTACTTCCCGACTTTATTTCTCCATCCGTCTATCAAGTTTTAATAGACAAAGGAGTGAAAGATGGAAGTGGCAATGCGATTACTAAACCTACAGGAGCGCCTCAATTTTTCCCAGCACAATTTGGTGTGCCATGGCAGACGTCAGCAGGAGTTCAATTTCAACAACTTCTTTTTCAACCTGATTTGTTTATCGCTATCCAAGCAAGAAAAAAAGCAGTTGATCTTACAGAAGCAAGCATTAAAGTGATGGAAGATTCCATAAAGAGCAATGTATACAGGTCTTACTACAGTGTGTTAGTAGCTGAAAAAAGAAAATACTATCTAGATGAAAGCATTAAACGACTTGAAAAATTAAAAAGTGATCAAGAAAAATTATTTAAGAATGGTTTCATAGAACACCTTGACCTAGATAAAACACAAGTTGGTTTAAATAACTTAACCACAACCTCTAATCAAATCGGAAACCTAATAGAAATTGGGTATGGAGCACTTAAGTATGCATTAGCCATAAATCAAAAAGATACCCTTGTATTATCAGATACCTTATCAGTAGATCTGGTGAAAAAAGGGCTACTCGAAATGAGTAATTTTAATTATGCAGATAGAAAAGAAATTGAGCTATTGAATGTTTCGAAAGACCTACTAAAGTTAGATCTGAGAAGATACAAGCTAGCCTATTTACCTACCATTTCAACTTATTTCAGTTACAGCAAAAATGCGCTGAGATCAAATTTTGATGTTTTTGATTTTAGTAAAAAGTGGTATAAATCATCCCTTTGGGGCCTCAACTTGAATATCCCAATTTTTGATGGTGGACAAAAAGCAAATCGCATCCGTCAAGCGAATCTGAGTCTTCAAAAAACAACCAACACTATTGAAAACTTTCAACGTGTTATTGACCTGCAACTAAATGCAGCTAATGTAGGATTCAAAAATGCCTTATCAACGTTGGATACTCAAGAGAGAAACGTTCAACTCGCCGAAAGAGTATATAATACAACTAAGAAAAAATATGAGCAAGGTCTTGGATCAAGTTTTGAACTCTTACAAACCCAACAAGATTTAGAATCTGCAGAAGCAAATTATTTTCAAGCCCTATTCGATGCAGTAAGCGCAAAAATATCCTATACAAAAGCACTCGGAAAATTATAATTCAAAAAGTTTAAACCATTTATATGAAACATTTTTTAATACTCTGCAGCATTATCCTTCTAGCAGCATGTTCTGGAAACAAAGAAGAAAAAGGTGACCTATCCAATAAAAAAGCTGAGCTATCTAAACTAACCAAGGAAAGAGACGCCCTTACCGCCAAAATAAGTTCCTTAGAAGATGAAATTAGTAAAGTTGATACATCAGCTAAGAATGAAAAAATGAAATTGGTTGAAATTCAATCATTAACCAGACAAGACTTTGCTCACTACATAGAGTTACAAGGAAAAATCAGCACAGAAAATATATTCTATGTAACCCCAAGAGGAATGGGTGGCCAAGTAAAACAACTATTTGTAAAGCTAGGCGACAATGTAAAAAAAGGACAGTTACTCATGAAACTTGAAGACGGCATTGTTCAACAAAACATCAAACAAGTTGAAACTCAACTTGCTTTTGCCAAAAACATTTTTAGCAGGCAAGAAAATCTTTGGAAAGATGGAATTGGAACAGAAATTCAATTCTTATCTGCAAAAAATAATGTTGAAAGTCTTGAAAAGCAATTGGCACTTGTTAAGGAACAACTAAGCACCACCAATGTTGTTTCTGAAGTTTCAGGAGTTGTAGATAATGTAAGTATTCGTGTTGGAGAAACCTTTGTAGGCTCTCCAATGGCTGGGATCACAATTGTAAATCCAACATCAATGAAAGCCATCGTTGATGTTCCAGAAAATTATGTTTCCAAAGTACATAAAGGAATGCCAGTGATTATTACAGTACCCGACATTAATAAATCCTTTAATTCACAAATCAGCTTAGTAAGCGAATCAATCAATGTAACATCGCGAAGCTTTATAGCAGAAAGTAAAGTACCAAGCAGCTCGAATATCAAGCCAAATCAAGTAGCTATTGTAAAGCTGCTGGATCATGAATCAAAAAACACCATCGTTGTGCCCGTTGAAACTGTACAAACAGATGAAAAAGGAAAATTTGTTTACATCCTTTCTGAAGAAAATGGCAAAACCATAGCAAGAAAGAAAAATATTCAAATTGGTGAGTTTTATGATGAATTAATTGAAGTTAAAGCAGGCCTTGATACTGGAGATAAATTAGTGAGTAAAGGATTCCAAGGGCTTTACGAAGGACAACTTATCAAAACCGCAACTACCAATTAAATTTCGTCAGCAATAAAGTAGAATAAAAAGAACACATGGAAAATCCATCAAACAATAAGCCAATCTCTGAATTGCTTAAGAATATAAAAACGTTTGGTCCAACTGATTGGGCTATTAGAAACAAGACCGCTATTTACCTCATTACGTTAATCATTTCACTTTGGGGTATTTCACTCTTCGTTTCTTTGCCTAAAGAGCAGTTTCCCGACGTTGCACTACCCACCATATATGTGCAAACAGTATACGTAGGTAACTCGCCAAAGGACATAGAAAATCTTGTAACAAGGCCAATTGAGAAACAACTTAAAGGAATAACAGGAGTTAAAATCAATAAAATTACCAGTAACTCCCTACAAGATTTCTCAGCAGTTATTGTTGAGTTTAGCACCGCTGTTAAGACTGATATCGCATTACAAAAAATGCGTGATGCCGTTGATAAAGCAAAAAAAGACCTTCCAAAAGACCTTACACAAGAACCAGTTGTACAAGAGATAAGCTTATCCGAACTTCCTATCATGGCAGTGAATGTAAGCGGTGATTACGATGCGGTGAAACTTGGAGAATTTGCAGATCAACTTAAAAATAAAATTGAAGAACTTTCCGAGATAAGCAGAATAGATCTAGTTGGCGCCCCTGAAAGGGAGATACAAATTAATGTTGATCGCAGTAAGATGGAGGTTGCAAAAGTAGGTTTCTCCGATATAGAACAAGCCATTCAACGAGAAAACGCCGACATATCTGGTGGCTTACTCGAAGTTGGTGATCAGAGAAGAACACTTCGTGTAAATGGTCAGTTCAAATCAGCGTTAGAACTACAAAATGTTGTTGTAAAAAATATTTACGGGTCGCCATTCTACCTCAGAGACCTTGCCAACATCACTGATACAGTAAAAGAAAAAGAAAGCTACGCACGGCTTAATGGTAAAAATGTGGTAACCCTAAGCATTATCAAAAGGACTGGAGAAAACTTAATTAAGGCCTCAGAAAAAATAAACAATATCGTTGATGAAATGAAGAAAGAGGTTTTCCCTAAAGACCTCAACATAAAAATAACAGGCGACCTAAGTATAAAAGCAGGTGCTGCATTCAATGAGTTAGTTAACTCAATTGTTATCGGATTCATCTTGGTAATGATTATTTTGATGTTCTTCATGGGCGTAACAAACTCATTCTTTGTAGCCCTATCCGTCCCACTTAGTATGTTTCTAGCATTCATACTGCTTCCTTCTGCAGACTTTATTATTGGGTCGAATGTTACACTAAATTTTATTGTACTATTTGCATTACTTTTCGGACTTGGAATTGTAGTGGATGATGCGATTGTAGTAATTGAAAACACCCATAGAATTTTTTCGCAAGGCAATGGTAAAATAAGCTCCACAGAAGCAGCTAGATACGCTGCAGGAGAAGTCTTTGTTCCAGTACTAGCAGGAACTCTGACGACCCTTGCCCCGTTCGTTCCGCTCCTATTCTGGCCAGGTATTATAGGGAAGTTTATGATCTACCTGCCCACCATGTTGATCTTCACCCTTACGGCTTCACTAATTGTAGCCTATATCATGAACCCCGTATTTGCAGTGGACTTCATGACGCATGACCATAAAGAACAAAAAAAGAAATCACTCATCTTCAAGAATCCATTATTGTGGGTATTTATTGCCCTTGGTGTATTACTTGATTTTTCTGGAATCGCAAACGATATAGCTTCATATAGATTTATTGGAAATCTTCTTTTATTTTTTGCAGGCTTGATGATTTTAAATAAGTATGTATTCACAGACGCCATCAATGTGTTCCAGAACAAATTGCTGCCGTCTATGATGAATAGTTATGAGAAACTACTTCGTTGGACAACCCAAGGATGGAGACCAGTTAAAATGTTAATTGGAACATTTATCCTACTCATTTTTTCCTTCGTATTTTTTGGAATGAGAAATGTACCTGTAGTACTATTCCCATCTGGCGACCCTAATACAATTTATGTATACATGAAATTGCCGGCAGGAACAGATGTTAAATACACTGACTCTGTTACAGGTTCGCTTGAAAATAGGATCAACAAAGTTCTCGGTATAGATGGAGGAAAAGAAAACCCACTCGTTGAAAGTGTTATTGCTAACGTAGCTGTTGGCGCTAGTGATCCAAATAGTGGAGATAGAAGTACAAGACCTGAACTAGGTCGGATACAAGTTTCCTTTGTTCCGTTTGAAGAAAGACATGGCAAGCCAACACTTCCATACCTAGACTCAATAAGATCCGTCCTCCAAGGTATCCCAGCAGCTGAAATAAGTGTAGCTCAAGAAAGTAATGGACCGCCAACTCAGGCTCCTATTAATATAGAAGTTTCTGGAGATGATTTCGAATCACTTACTAGCACTGCAATAAACCTTAGAAACTACTTAGCAGATAAAAATATACCAGGAGTTGAGGAACTAAAAATTGATATCGATTTTTCCAACCCAGAAATTGGAATAAGCATCGATAGAGAAAGAGCGTTGATGCAAGGCATTTCAACCGGACAAATTGGTATGGAAATTAGAACAGCCCTTTTTGGAAAGGAAATCTCCAAATTGAAAATAGGCGAAGATGAATATAAGATTATCATTAGAAATGATGTTTTACAAAGAAAGTCACTTTCTGAATTGCTCAATATGCGCATCACATACCGTGATTTTACTTCTGGACAAATTAAACAGGTACCCATAAGCTCTGTGGTTAAAGTAGGACTAAGTAATACCTATGGAAGCATTAAAAGAAAAAATCAAAAGAGAGTTATAACAATTTTCTCAAACGTATTGGTTTCAAAAGGATACACTCCAGCTGGAGTAAACACTGAAATCAAAAAACAAATTGATGCATTTAAAGGAAAACCAGAAGATGTGTTCGTTGCACAAACTGGAGAAGGTGAACAAATGGCAGAAACTGTTTCATTTCTTCAAACAGCCTTATTTACTGCAATTGGACTTATCTTACTTATTTTGATTTTACAGTTTAATTCATATAGCAGAACAATGATTGTACTATCAGAAATATTCTTCAGCCTTATTGGAGTATTGCTCGGATATGCCATAACACGTTCAACATTCGCTGTGGTTACAACCGGTATTGGTATAATTGGACTTTCGGGCATTGTAGTTAAGAATGGAATCCTCGTAATAGAGTTCGCTGATGAATTAAGAGCACGGGGCATGAAAACAAGAGCAGCTGTCATTGAAGCGGGTAAGACACGTATTGTTCCGGTGTTATTAACTGCACTTGCTGCTATACTAGCACTTATACCACTCGCCATTGGGTTCAACATTAACTTTGTTACCTTATTTACAGACTTAAATCCACACATTTTCTTTGGTGGAGATAATGCAGTCTTCTGGAAACCATTGTCACTTACCATCATATGGGGATTGATGTTTGCATTTTTCATGACGCTATTAATTGTTCCTGCTATGTATTTGATAGCAGAACGATTAAAAAGACCAATGACAAAATTCTTCCGAGGAAAATGGATTTCACTTCTCGGATTGCTTGGTCCACTCTTTTTCATCTTAACAGGACTAATGTTCTTGTTTAGAAAAATACAAGGCAAGCCAGTTTGGAATGGTAAAACAAAAAACTAACAGAAAGAGCAGCGTGAATAACATAACGCTGCTCTTTTAATTTTTACCCATTATTCATGCAACCTGAATAACTAAAATATCATCTGATACAAAAAAATACAATGGATCAATTTAGCACCAGATCAAATCACGAAATCGATTACAAAATCATTGGGGAAGAAATGCAATATGTAGAAATTGAACTTGATCCCAATGAAACTGCTATTGCAGAAGCGGGTAGCTTCCTTCTAATGGATGATGGAATCCAAATGCAAACAATTTTTGGAGACGGCTCAACACAGAATCAAGGCATAATGGGAAAACTCTTCTCCGCAGGAAAAAGATTATTAACTGGAGAAAGTCTTTTCATGACAGCCTATACCAATCTATCACAGGGAAAAAAAAGAGTCTCCTTTGCCTCACCCTACCCAGGTAAAATTATCCCACTAGACCTTCAACAATTGGATGGCAGAATTATTTGCCAGAAAGATTCTTTTTTGTGTGCTGCCAAAGGCGTTAGTATTGGTATTGAATTTCAACGAAAACTAGGAACAGGATTATTTGGTGGAGAAGGATTCATTATGCAAAAATTAGAAGGAGACGGCATGGCATTTGTTCATGCTGGTGGCCATGTGTTTGAAAGATACCTAACTCCGGGTGAAGTGCTGAAAGTGGATACAGGCTGTCTTGTAGCGTATAGCAGTAGCGTGGATTTTGATATTCAATTTATCGGAGGAATCAAAAACTCCATCTTCGGTGGAGAAGGATTGTTCTTCGCCACATTACGCGGGCCAGGTAAAGTATGGCTACAAACATTACCGATTAGCAGATTAGCTAGCAGAATAATGTCCTATGGAACATATAATAGAAAAGAAGAAGGCAGCATACTTGGTGGAATTGGAAATATGCTTGATGGTGATGGATATTAACCCCCCAATACAAACCTAAATCGAAAGGGCCTCCAAATTTGGAAGCCCTTTCGATTTTTTAACTACCATTGAAAAATCATTAATAGAAATAATGTCTTTTTGATTGATTACGCCAACCGGCTTGATTCTCATACTGCACAAAGTAAATTTTCACATCAGCCTGGTTTTCATAATCAACAAAATAGATTTTCTTATCCGCTTGATTAGAATATTTTACAAAAAACCATTTTCCATCATTATCCCCTGCTTGATTTTCATACTTCTCTTTAAACACTTTTAGATCTGCTTGATTCTCATATTTTACCACAAAAACCTTCACATCAGCTTGATTAGAGTATTCTACTGCAAATACTTTTTGAGCCTGCGTAGCTGTAGTTAAGCTAAATAGAAATATAAGCGATAGCAGAATTACTTTCATGATGAATTATTTTAGTCTCGACGACCATAAATATTACCGAGCAAACGAAGTATTTCAACATATAACCACACAAGTGTAACAAGCAACCCGAATGCACAATACCATTCCATATACTTTGGAGCGCCCATTGCAGCACCTTCTTCAATACGGTCAAAATCAAGCACTAAACTTAATGCGGCAATAACTACAATAACCAAAGAAATACCTATACTCATTAAACTTCCTTGGTGCAACATTTCAATATGTACATCAAATAATGAAAGTACGAAGGTGATTAGGTAGAAAAACATGATGCCTCCCATCGCAGTAAACAGAATTGACCTAAACCGATCGGTAGCACGTATTACGCCAAACCTGTATAAAAAGTATACTGCAATAGCTGTTCCAAATGTTAAGGCTACTGCCTGCATAACAATACCGGGAGCAATCTTGGCAAACGCATTATTATAAACATATGAAATTCCCCCTACTACAAGTCCCTCTAATAAAGCGTAAGCAGGTGCTAGATATTGAGCCCACTGCTGTTTAAATACCAAAACCAATGCTAGGACAAGTCCTCCAATTGCTCCCCCTAAAATATACCCTTGTACACTGCGACCCCCATCACCTTCATTCCACACATAAAAAGATGTAGCCATAACCATTAGAAAAAGAAAGCCAAAACTATTGAGCGTGCCCTTTACTGTCATAGTCTGAGCACCAGGCATTGTCATTGACCTGTTAAATGATTTTTCCGAAAGTGTTGGATTGCTTGAATTAAATAGCCCCATGTTAAGTAATTTTGTACCTTAAAATTAATCAAAATCAATCAATGAATATGCTGAATAAAAGTTAAAGCTAAAAAAATCTATTGGCGATACTTTACATATATTCGAAATGAATATCCGAACTTTAAAACAGCAGTTACTTAAAATCGCGTTATGACACAACGAAAAGAACAACTTTTACAAGATATAGTAATAAAATTTGCTGGAGACAGTGGAGATGGTATGCAACTTACAGGAAGTCAATTCACAAACAATACTGCCTTGTTGGGAATCGACTTGGCTACCTTTCCTGATTTTCCTGCTGAAATTCGGGCCCCACAAGGAACCATTCCAGGTGTGAGCGGATACCAACTTCGTTTTTCTTCTGATGCCATCTACACTCCAGGCGATTTATGCGATGTGTTGGTGGCGATGAATGCTGCAGCCCTTAAAACGAACCTAAAAGCGATTAAAAAGGGTGGCAAAATCATTGCTAACGTGGATGGATTTGACTCCAAAAATTTACGATTGGCGAATTACCCTGAAGGAATCAATCCCATTGAGGATGGATCACTTGAGGGATTTGAGCTCATTAAAATGGATGTCACCAAAATGACCCGGGAGGCTTTAAAAGATATCACCCTAGGCACCAAAGAGAAAGACAGAGCCAAGAACATGTTTGTACTAGGTTTCCTTTACTGGATGTACAACCGCAACATGGAAAGTACCCTTAACTTTCTTCAAGAGAAATTTGGGAAAAAAGATGACATCCTGAATGCAAATATAAAAGCCCTACAAGCAGGATATAATTACGGAGACACAACAGAAACGTTCACCACACGCTATACGGTTGAAAAGGCAAAAATGAAACCCGGTACCTACAGGTCTATCATGGGAAACCAAGCACTTTCTATGGGATTAGTTGCTGCTGCTGAAAAAAGTGGACTACCTCTTTTTCTAGGATCATATCCCATCACTCCAGCTTCAGATATTTTACATGATCTCAGCAGAATGAAAAATTTTAATGTAAAAACATTTCAAGCTGAAGACGAAATTGCAGGAATCACATCTGCAATTGGTGCAGCATATGGAGGAGCATTGGCAGTAACAACTACATCAGGGCCAGGACTTGCATTAAAAGGGGAAGCTATTGGCTTAGCCGTTATGCTTGAAATTCCATTAATCATCATTGATGTTCAACGTGGTGGTCCATCTACAGGACTACCCACCAAAACTGAGCAAAGTGATTTATTACAAGCCTATTATGGAAGAAATGGTGAATGCCCAATGCCAGTTGTATCAGCTTCTACACCAAGCGATTGTTTTGAAGCTGTATTTGAAGCTGCACGTATTTCATTACAACATATGGTACCCGTAATGTTCTTGAGTGACGGGTACATTGCAAATGGTGCCGAACCATGGATGTTTCCGAAAGCAGAAGACTTGCCAAATATCAAGGTAAACTTCAAAACGGGCTTAGCAGAAGATGAAATCAAATTTCAACCTTACAAACGTGATGAAAAACTAGCCAGGCCCTGGGCTGTTCCTGGAACCAAAGGATTAGAACATAGAATAGGTGGACTAGAAAAACAAGATATTACAGGTAATGTAAACTATGAGCCAGACAACCACGAACATATGGTTAAAACACGTCAGGCTAAAGTTGACCTAATTGCAAACTACATACCCGATCAACAAATAGATACCGGAGCAACTAAAGGAAAAGTATTGGTACTCGGATGGGGAAGTACATTTGGTTCTATAAAAAGTGCTGTAATTGAGCTTATACAAGAAGGACATCAAGTGTCACACGCTCACCTCAGGTATTTAAGGCCCTTCCCAAAAAATCTAGGAGAAATCTTATCAGAATTTGATACCATATTGATTCCTGAAATCAATAATGGACAGCTTATAAAAATTATCAGAGATGTATTTTTTGTAGATGCAAAAGGATACAACAAGATCAAAGGAACACCAATTACAAAAGGTGAGTTGACGGAAGAAATAAAAAAGTATTTGTAATTGAATATATGGGAAGTAGTCAGTAGATAATTAATTATCTACTGACTTACTCTCAACTTAATCATAAAATAATACGCTCGATTATTTTACCGCTTTTCTTTTCTTTCAAAATCAATTTCTTATCGCCATAGTGAAGTAACTCTTCTTTAATAAGGTAGTGGTCTGCATCATATTCAACAAGTGGATTTGGCTTTGTTAGTCCAACTTGACCACGCCAATCATCCATAAGGATTGGTTCCCAATTTTTTGTTTTCACACTGCGATACGCAGCATCTAATATAGAATTCACAACATACCCATCATAAAAAATTTCTCTTGGCTTTTCTCCTTTTTCAAATGCATTGAACATATCAAAAAACATATGATTATATCCAAGTTCATTTAACTCATCTCCAACAGGAAACAACCATCCAGCATTTGACTCGGCTTTTTCAGCAACATAATTTCCACCCTTACCGGTGGTAAACATTTCAAAACCTGTTCTCAGAAAACCATTTACCCAAATAGTTCCTTCTGTACCCATCACTTCGTCACGTAGATCAAGTCCACCTCGGAATGTCCAACTGACCTCAAACTGAGCAACGGCTCCATTTTCGTATTTAATTATTCCAATAGCATGATCCTCTGCCTCAATCGGTTTAACCTGGGTATCAGCCCAACACATTACTTCAACTGGCTTAATGTCTTTACCAATATAACTGCGGGTTATTTCAACACAATGACATCCTAAATCAAGCATACACCCTCCGCCTGCTTGCTCAATATCCCAGAACCATTCACTATGTGGACCAGGGTGTGCTTCTCTTGACTTTGCCCAAAGTATTCTGCCTAATGCGCCACTCTTTACACTTTCAAGTGCTTTAATAAATTTTGGAGTATAGACTAAGTCTTCTAGATATCCGTTAAAAATTCCTGCCTTTTCTACAGCCTCAAGCATACGCTTTGCTTCAACGGCATTTCTACCCAAGGGCTTTGTTGTAATAACTGCCTTTTTATGTTTGCAACAAAGCATCACTGCTTCTTCATGCAAATTATTAGGTAGCGAAATACAAACCATATCAACATCTGGGTGTGCTATAGCAGCTTCCATATCAGTTGTAAAATGATCACAACCATAATCTTCTGCAAATTTTTTAGCCTGTGTTTCTCTCCTGGAATAAATAGAAACAATTCTATCCTTACTCCTTAAACCTTGAATTGAGTCTGCATAAAATCTTCCGATAAATCCAGATCCGAGCATTGCTAATCTAACCATGAATTATAAATTATATGTGATGAATTAAGCGTTAGCCGCTTTTTTATCCTTAAAAAACAACACAAGAAAAACCAAACTCAATGCAGCAATACCTGCAGGCACCAACCATACATTCAACCATTGAGTAACCTGATCTTTGGTATACATATCTTTTACTATGCCTGATACAACTGAGCCGATAAACATGCCTAAGCCATAGGTGGCTAAGGAAATTAGTCCTTGAGCTTGAGCTTTAATCTTTGCACCTGCTTTAGCATCAGTATAAATCATTCCACTAACGAAAAAGAAATCATAACAAATACCATGTAGTAAAATAGCAGCGTACAACATCCATTCACCCGTCAATGCATTACCATATCCAAAAAAGAGGAAACGTAAAATCCATGCAGTTAACCCAAATATCAAAATATTCTTGATCCCAAATCTCTTATACATAAAAGGAAGCAATAACATGAACAACACTTCGGATACTTGTCCAAGAGACATTTTATTTTCAATCTTAAAGGAAGTTGGATCACCATTTGGGAAGGCTGCCTTATAAGCATCTGTCAATGAAGGGTTAGCCCATGTATAATAGAAAGACAACGGAATACAAATCAATACAGATGATATGAAGAAAATTAAGAACGAACGATCTTTTAAAAGAACAAATGCGTCTTTCCCGATAATTTGTGCAAAGCCTATTTTGCCAGTGCTAACAGGAGGAGTAGCAGGCAATAAAAATGCAGAAAGACCAAGAAATGCAGCGGCTACAGCTGAAATTTGAAAGATCATTACGCTATCTCCTACACCCAATAGTCCTACAATATTTACCACAACAATCCACGCTATAGTAGCAAAAACACGAACTGCTGGAAATTCCTTTTCAGGATTTTGCATCTGCCTCATAGCAATTGAATTCGTTAACGCAATCGTAGGAGCGAATGTTAAACAATAGAGCAGCATCACCCAATAAAAGGTGTCAGGATTGCTTATTTTGGTAATCCCAAACAATACTACTGCCCCAAGTAGATTTAAAACACCAAGAACTTTTTGGGCCTGAAAAAATCGATCAGCCAACATACCTACAAAAAATGGTGCAACGATCATGGCTATAGAAAAAGTAGCATACGCATTCCCCACTTGTTCACCACTCGCGCCGAGTTGAACAGTCATGTATTTACTCATTTGTCCATACCATGCACCCCACACAAAAAACTGCATAAACATCATCGCAGAAAGCTGAATCCTTGTTGTCAATTTCATAAAAAAAATTATTGCTCGAATATAGTAATATTCATATTAAAAGGCACAAAGAAAGGCGAGAGGGAAGAGGCAAT
>CANGBH010000036.1 GCA_947451935.1 Chitinophagaceae bacterium | reverse complement strand
ATATAAATCCCAACCAGCCATATCCAAAGCGGATACTAGGACTGGATTTGTAGGTAATAAATGATGTAAAAAATGCCAAAAGCGTTTTGGATCCATGAACGAAAACGATTCAATAAATTTTCGTTTAGACTCAAGGTCAGCTTGCATTTGTTCTACCGTAACATTATAATAATCTATAGCTGGTGCCTCACCATATGCCTTAATTCCGGGGCCCCATGTCAATTCTACTACTAATGATTTCTGAAAATCCTTCGTTCCTTTCGATGTTGTAAAGGGATATTGGAAGGGTAATTTAGAAATTGAATGTGAGAGTTGAAGCATACGTAAAAATAGTTCTTTATCCTTATTTTATGAAGTTGAACTATTTATTGAGACTCAGTTTGAGGTAATTTCTATCATAAAAAATAAATAAAAATACCGTACGATTTGAGTGCTGAGATTAAAAAAGTGGAGTATTAACTTCTACCACTCATTTTTATATAAGAATTTAATTCAGCATTAAATTCATCATTTAATAGTAAGTCCTCGATAGGAACATGCATCCTAAATTTCCAAAAATGTTTTGAATCTCCAGGAACATTGATTCTTTCCTCTCGTGGATTTTCGATGCGCAAATCTTTATTCATGGCAAAGAGATCTTGCAATTGAAAAACCGACCACATTGCAGGAGACCAAAGGTGTTGAAGAACGATTGAACGAATCAAATCTGGTTCAGCAAAATATGGAGCAGATCCGTACTGACCTAACTGTTCGTTATAGAATTGCTGAGACCGTGAGCTATCTTCCTCCCACCATTCTCTTAGCGTACTCATATCATGTGTAGAGGGTGTTACAACTGATAGATAAGGCGCATCACTAGGATTAAAAAAGGATACGTTCAATTGCTTAGGCATACGCTGTACCTCTAAACTTAAAAAACCCAATGATGTCATGACTTTTGGTAGACAGCCAGGAACTAGTCCTAAGTCCTCTCCACAAATAAGCATGTCCGTAGATTTTTTAAGTGCAGGAAGTTTTTGCATGGCTTCAACACGCCAAATATGATCTTGCCTTTTGAAAAAATAATCTATGTATAATTCAGACAATTGATGCTTTTCATAATCATTCAAAGCAGAAAAAGAGAATGTTTCAGGAGCATTGAATCTAAAATGAAACATATCTTTTTGCTCATCATCTTTCCATAAAATAACGTTGGAATGAATATTGAATAAAATCTGTTTTATATGATGGGTAGAAATTTGATCATCTAGTGAATTAAAATAATGCTCTATTTTTCGTTGCGTATCAAATGCTGGTTTGAAATGGTATACTCCGCCTTCAGATGCGTTTAAAAAATGGTGAATTTCTGAAACATGATCACCTGCTAACTGATGTATTAATGTATCCGTAATAAAGGGAGAACAGAATCTTGTCACATTAAATGTAATGCCCAAATTTTCTATCTCTTGTCTACTCACAGGAATGGCAGGAACAAAATGACCCATGATGCCTTCAACTGCGTGTGAAGGAATTGACCAAATTCTAAAAAAACCAAGTATATGATCAATTCTAAACGCATCATAATAATTAGACATTTGCTTAAATCTCTTTTGCCACCAGGCATATCCATCCTGCTGCATAACTTTCCAATTATAGGTTGGGAATCCCCAGTTTTGGCCAGTGATAGCAAAGTCGTCTGGAGGAGCACCAGCTTGCATATCAAGATGGTACAATGATGGTTGCATCCATGCGTCTACCCCATTACGATGAACACCTATAGGTATATCTCCCTTGAGTAAAATTCCTGCCTGCGTAGCGTAATCATGTGCCTCTTTCAACTGACAATGAAGTTGGTATTGGATATAATAATAAAAAGAAATATCCTTGTACTCTTTGTGATTAGGCTTCGTAATTTCAGCAATCAAGGAATCATTAAACGTTGCATAGTCACCCCATCTTGCAGGATCTGCAGATTGATTCAATTCTCTGAGGAAGCTGAATACTGCATATGGAACAAGCCAATATTTATTTTGAGTAAAGAATTCCTTATACTCTTCAGTAGAAAAAACTTCAACATGCTGTTTGTTAAAAAGCAAACGAAGTGCTTCCCATTTTATCTTCATCACGTTGTCATAATCGACAAAAGACTTAGCATTTAACGTTTCTTTTTCCTGAAGTAAAGATTTAATTAATTTAATATCTGTTGGTCCTGCAATGGCTTCTAAGTTAGCATATAGAGGATGTAAGGCAAACGCTGATATAGCAGCATAGGGATAAGAATCCAAAAAAGTATGCGTACTAGTGGTATCATTTACGGGCAATAATTGAAGCATTTTAATTGATACTTTTTTTGCCCAATCCACAAGTAATTTAATATCTAAAAATTCTCCTACGCCAAGTCCATTGGTAGAACGTAGACTGAATACAGGAATTGCAATGCCAGTCCCTTTCCAAAATGAAGTATTGAAACGAGCATATCCATCGTTCACAATTAACTTAGCTTCTGTAGTTGGAATGCTTCGTAGAGTGCGATTTAAACCATCTTCAAATCGGATAAATCTTCCATGTTTATCAGCAACACCATATTTATATTCAAGTGCTGAAAGAGATCCACTGATAGCAATATCATGAAACCAAGATTGTCCATCAGATTTCATTACAATAGCATTTTGAGGATTCCATTCTCCTAATGCTTTATGATTTCCGATTAAACAAATGGATTCTCCACTAGTTAACAATGGGGCAACTGTAGTAAACCGTATTGGCATATTGAGGGATGGAATAGACTCAATATGGCTAGAACTATTTAGAAATACATTTTTAAAGGGCGATGTATAGAATGTATTGTCCACTGCACCCATATCATTCCATGTATCAACAATCAAAATATCATCAGAAGCGTTATCAATTCGAAAATTTCGATGAATCCCCCAATCTTGCATTTGATCGCCATGTTCATCTTGATAAATGAAACTATAGTTGAGACTAGGTAGTCCTTTTAGACTATGGCTAGAAATAGAAAGGGAGACTTTCCAAAAATATTGGTTAACATATTCTAAAGGAATGGACTTTGAAACGTGCCCATTACCAAGCTCCTTTATGTTTCCAAAAATTCGGAGAGATTGCCCTGGTTTAGTCGTAAATCGTAAATAAATATCAATCATCATCTTCGTCAGTTACAAGGGAGCTAATGTACGAAATTTGAAGCGTATTTAATACACATTTAATTATTTTTAAACATCCTGAACCGAATGGATTTGGATATTATTTCAGGTTGTATATTTGCAAAAAATAAATAGATGACAAAGAGCGCTAAAAACATGTACTGGATTCTCTTCTTTTTATCATTAGCCTTGTCTGTAGCCGTATATTTCTTTATTCCGGCGCTTGTTTCACTCACTGTAGTACCTATAGTAACTTGCTTTGCTAAAGCCTTAGATCTAATATAGTCTACCTATTTTGGTGTTTTTCTAGTTTGTAAATAGCTGAATAAATACACTATTTACCTAAATCCTATTACAAAGTAGAAGTTTTATACTAACTATTCTACTCGAATTTTTCTTTATTTACTGACAATAACTATCAATAAATCAGCAATTTAGTAGAAGTAGATGATAGAATCGGCTTCTAATTTAACCCATTATTTTACTGAACGAAATGAGAGAATATTTCGAAATGAACGAACAGAATTTTTACAAAAAAACCGGCCAATTGACCGGTTTAATATTGTACTGTAAATGATAAGCCGGATTCTGTTTTTAAGCTATCATTTATCTGTCCTATAAATTACTCTATAGGATCAAGCTGCCTACCCATTTCAGCCTTATTAAGAGCAAGCGAGTCACTTGCCATCCAAAGGATACCAAAACCTATGTGGCATTTCAGCACGCAAGGTTTACCCCCACTATACATTACTGTATAATGCCGGGAGCTCTTACCTCCCGTTTTCACCCTTATCCCAACACGTTGAGACGGTTATTTTCTGTGGCACTTTCTGTCCCCGAAAAATCGGAGCCCGGCTATTCACCGGTGCGATGCTCTTAGCTGTCCGGACTTTCCTCGTCATTATGCATAACGCGATAGCTTCATTTACAGCGAGGCTAAGATACGGTATTTGCAGAATTGATGTATAGATTGGGGCTTATGGTCTACTTTATAAAAATTTCTGTCGCACCGTACCCAAATAGGTTAGTGTATCGATTGATGAATGATTTAACATCTTTTTTAAGACGAAGCATAGCATGAATTTCATCTTTTAATTTACCGGTACCTACTCCATGTATAACTGTAATGGATTTAAGTTGATGCATTAATGCCTCTTCGTAAAACTTATCAAATGCATCCAGTTGAATTGAAAGAATGGAATTAGAGTCGAGGCTAGAAAAATTATCTACTAATTTTTCTATGTGCAAATCAATTAACGTTCTTGGATTAGGCAAATAAGATTTGGCTTTATCTGAAGAGTATAATTTAAATCCAGCTGAGGATAATTTAGAAAGGTCAAATTTTTCCTCTATAGGCTTATCTGGTAAACTGTCAAAAAGAGAATACTTGAAAGATGCTTGCTGAAGTCGAAGCAGTTCCTCTGCCTTTTTAAAAATCTGTTTGCCTTTGGGTTTAAACTGAACTTCAAAATGAGCAACTTTTTTTGGATCTATAAATTGATGTGAGAAAATAAACTCAAAAGATGGTTGATCATTTAGATTCTCAAAAGGAAGATCAAAAACATAAAGCTCTTCGAATGACTTAATATTCTTTCGTAAATCAATTTCTTTTTTATCCCCGTAGAAAATGCTTAAATCAAAATTGTATTCACTTTCAGTATGGTTTGATACAAACAGCTTAAAATGAGAAATCACATCATCATCAAAAATATCCTTATCTAATACGGGAAAGAAAACCAACCAAACACCATCAACCACTTTTAATGGAACAACTACCTTTTCTTTACGCACTTCGTCAATGTGCTTTTTACTTTTTTTAACAGGGCCACTTTTTTCTGTAAAATCAAAAAAATAAGGGAAATCAATTTGATCTGCATAAACAGGGAAGCTTATTCCATTGACATTCACCAATAGCATCTCCTTATTGATCCATTCAATAACTTCACCCTTTTCCTTTGTAGCTAATACAAGAATCTTATCGCCCGACTGAAATTTCATTTAAGAAAATTAATTGGGTTAAGATTTGGGTGCATTTAATTTGCTGTTTTTATTGCCGTATGAAAAATAGATAATCAATCCGAATACCATCCAACCTATAAAAACTAACCAACTTTTAGCAGGTATTTCAACCATCAGGTAGAGACAACAAGCCACACCCATTACAGGGATTAGTGAATAATTTTTTAGAAAGGATAAGATTGCCAGAACACCAGCAAGTACTATAAATATCACGAATAAGATCTCTTGATAGCCTTCACTTAATATGTTTGAAAAAGCCTGAGTAGTTCGATCGTAAAACAAGATTAAAACTAGAATATAAATTAATGGATATATATACTTTGCATTTATATAAGGGATTGAAAACTTTCCTGCTTCACGTTTTATCTTAGGTAATAATAAGACTCCCCCACTCACTAAAACAAACGCAAAAAGTGTTCCTATGCTTGTAAGGTCTGTGATCAACTTATCGTCTATCACTAAAACTAATCCTCCTACCAGAACACCTGATATAATTGTTGAAAAGCTTGGCGTATTATACTTCTTGCTAATTTTTCCAAATGAACCTGGCAGAAGGCCATCTCGACTCATAGCCATCCAGATTCTTGGTTGACCGAGTTGAAAAACAAGTAACACAGATGTTGCAGCGACTACCGCACCAATGGAGATAATAAAGCCTACTTTTTTAAGGTTAATTTTTTCGAATACATAGGCAAGTGGATCAGTAACATTTTTAAACTCCGTGTACTTAACCATACCAGTAATGACAATAGCTGTCAATATATAAATAACTGTACAGATAATCAACGAGTAAATCATTCCTCGTGGAAGATCGCGTTTAGGATTAGCACATTCTTCAGCCGTTGTAGAAATAGCATCAAACCCAATGTAAGCAAAGAACACAGCAGACACTCCTTTTAAAACACCACTCATACCGTTAGGAAGAAAGGGCGACCAGTTGTCGGTTGTATGATTTGTGAAAATATACCATAAACCGATTCCTGCTATGATAAGTAACATGACAATTTTCATTATTACCATGGCGTTGGCGGTTTTCTTACTCTCTTTAATGCCAACATAAACAAGCATAGTAATGAGAACAACAATGATAAAACCAGGGAGGTTAATTATAAAAGGAATCCCTAATAATTTTGGCGCAGTAGAATAGACTAATTGACTAACCGGACTTCCGGCTTCAACAGCCTGTTGATAAGCATAATAAGCAGTTTGATACCCGGTAGTTAACCAGTCAGGCAAATTTATATTCATTGCCTTTAAGATATTATTGAAGTATGCGCTCCATGAGATAGCTACAACAATATTGCCAATGGCATACTCCAAAATAAGGGCCCACCCTATTATCCATGCTACGACTTCACCAAAACTTATATAAGAATAGGTATATGCACTACCCGCAACGGGAATACGTGAAGCAAATTCGGCATAACACAATGCAGTAAACCCACATGTCACAGCTGTAATGACAAATAATAATATTACTCCTGGTCCGCCATTATAAGCAGCTGAACCAATGGTTGAAAATATTCCAGCACCCATAACAGCTGCAATTCCCATTAGAGTTAAATCTTTTACATTCAATACTTTTTTTAATCCTGATGATGGATCGCTATCATGAAGACTAACTTCATTCATGATTGAATCTAGATTTTTCTTCCTAAAAATACTTGCCATAATTAGTTTTTGATGCGTTAATAAGTTACTTATCCCGACTGATTAAATAATAAGCTAACTCACGCAATGATTCTTTACGATTTGAAGAAACAGCAATATTGTCTAAATCAGATAATGCCTTATTTAAATAAAGTTCTTTTAATGATTTAGCCCATTGATCAATTCCGCATGATCTAAAAATGGCAAGAACACGTTCCACTTTATCTTCATGCGTGGAGCCTATAGCTGCATTTAGCTCATTAAGATCATCACCCTTAGCAGTTTCTAGAGCATGAATCATTAAAAATGTTTTCTTATTACTTTTAATATCTCCCCCAACTTGTTTGCCAAATTTTATTGGATCACCAAAAGCATCTAAATAATCATCCTGAATCTGAAAAGCGATACCTAAGTTCTTACCAAAACTATATAGTAGATCTTGATTGCCTAATGTTGACCCACCCACAATAGCACCCATCTGAAGACTAGCTGCTAGCAATACGGATGTTTTTTGACTTATCATGTGTAGGTATTCTTCCATTGTCACCTTGTCTACTTTTTCAAAATCCATGTCAAGCTGTTGACCTTCGCAAACTTCCTTTGCCGTGGTATTAAATAACTTTAATACATCTTTTATATAACGAGAATCTATTTTATTAATATAATCGTAAGCGGCAACCATCATAACATCTCCGCCTAACAAAGCAGTTGGTTCCCCATGGACAGCATGTATGGTAGGTTTTCCTCTTCGTAGTGGGGCTTCATCCATAATATCATCATGAATCAATGAAAAATTATGAAACAATTCGATTGCTGCTGCAATATGATATGAATCTTCATGAATCTCTCCAAAGAGTTCATTTCCCATTAGACATAAAATAGGTCGAATTCGCTTACCACTATTGGATAAAAATTGCTCTAATGGATCATAGAGGGTTTTAGGCGATAAGGGAAAATGCCTGTGGTTAAAATATAACTCAAATGATTTTTGTAAGGTTTCAATGCCTGACATAATATTATGTTTCTTAGAATGGCTCTAAGTTAACAAATGAGAGGCGCATTGTAATCATTTTTTCTTTTTCTTTGGAGGAGTGGCAGGGAAATCATCCACATCTAGAATCCATTCATAATCGAGCTGCCGCTTAGTCAAATTTGCAGCTATTACTTTAATCTTTACTGGATCTCCAATTCTAAAGGCTTTACCACTTCGTTTACCGATTAATGCATAGTCAGATTCATAATAGATGAAATCATCATAATCTAATAAAGATGAGAGCCCAACAAGTCCTTCACATTTATGCTCAATGGTTTCAGACCAAAATCCGAAGCTAGATACTCCAGAAATTACTGCATCAAATGTATCCCCAATGTATTCTTTCATGAATTCAACCTGCTTATATTTATTAGAAGCTCTTTCCGATTCCATGGCTGCCCTTTCCCTTTCGCTCGAATGCCTACATCTTTCTTCCATTTTTTTATCGAGGACAATAGCCTGATCGAGGATTTGGGTTACCACGCGGTGAACCATAATATCAGGATACCTTCTTATAGGTGAGGTGAAATGACAATAGTTTTCAAAGCCTAAACCGTAATGGCCTATATTTTTAGATGTGTAAATTGCTTTAGCCATGGTTCGAATACCAAGTTGTTCTAATACCCGCTGTTCAGGAAGTCCTTGCACTCTGCTTAGCATTTCATTAAAAGACTTAGCAATCTCCTCTGGTGTACGAGTATTAAACTGATAGCCATATTTCTTAGCAAATTCAATAAAAGGCGTGAGTTTAGCTTCATCTGGTTGATCATGAACCCGATATGGAAATGGGATTGGCTTCCCATTAAGTTTTGTGGATGAAACCTTTTCTGCTATTGTTCTGTTGGCCAACAACATAAACTCTTCAATAAGCTGATGCGATTCTTTACTTTCTTTAATGACTATTCCAATAGGTTTCCCATTTTCATCCAACTTAAATCGTACCTCTTGAGAAGAAAAGTTTATAGCACCATCTTTCATGCGTTGCTTTCGCATTTGTTGTGCCATACGATGAAGCAATAGAATTTCATCATCATACAAGCCTGCTTTGGTATCAATTATAGATTGAACATCTTCATATGTAAATCGGTGATTGGAATGAATAATGGTTCTTCCAATCCATTTATTTTTAATAACGCCATTACTATCAAATATAAAATTACACGAGTAGGTAAATTTATCTTCATTAGGCCTAAGAGAACAAAGTTCATTTGAAATTCGTTCAGGTAGCATCGGGACTACTCTATCCGGTAAATAAACAGAAGTGGCGCGCTCATATGCTGAATCATCCAGTGCAGTTTCAGGTTCAATATAATAACTAACATCGGCAATATGAACACCTACTTCAACATCCCCATTGGGCATATTTCTGAAGCTTAAGGCATCATCGAAATCTTTAGCATCTACTGGGTCTATGGTAAATGTTAGAATATCGCGCATATCCTTTCTATCGGTATACTTGGCGCCTTTAACAAGATCTGGAATTCGTTCAGACTCTTCTAAAACATCATCAGGAAATAAAATAGAAAATCCTGCCTGAATAAGGATTTCCTTCATCGCAAGGTCACCTTCCTTCTCTTGGGTGATCACTTCTACCACTTCACCTTGTGGACGTTTATCATCGTCATCCCAAGATAAGAGTCGAACAATAACACGTTCCCCATCTTTAGCTTTATTGATATTAGATAGAGAAATATAGAAATTGGGAATAGGTTTCTCCGTCTCAGGTATAAAGAATGCATAATCACGATTGATCTCAATTCTACCTAAAAATTGCTTTTGTTTACGTTCAATAATTTGCGTTATTCTACCTTGCAATCTTCCTGAACGTATATCGCCTTTTGTGATTTCAGCCCGAACAAAATCTCCATGAAATGCACGATTGAAATCATTAGGTCTAATAATGATATCCTTTTGAAGTCCTTCTACAATAACAAATCCTACACCTGAGCGTGTAATTTCGAATTTACCTTTGTATTGTTTGATATCGCTTTGGTGTATAGTGCGTTTGCCTTTTTTCTTTCCCATAGTATTTCTTTTTAAGCGAATGTTCTAACTCATTGATTGACAAAAAAATCAATCAAATTATTCTGCAATGCTTGATAAATTTGGTGAATTATAAAAAGCATAAGGGTAGTTTTGGACCAATTCGTTAAACTCATTTTCTTGATCAAACAAGAAATGAATTGAAATTGGAAGAACATAAAGAGGGATATTATTGAGTAGCTCTTTAAACTTCAATAAACGAACAGCATCTTTTTCTGTTGTTATAATTACCTTCTGCGATTCAGATAAAAAATCAAAACGCTCATTGATAGCATTTAAATCATCGACACTGTAAATATGATGGTCATTGAAAAACAATGCATCATACATTTTTGTTTTTTCGTGAATATACTGTGTGAGAGGCTCGGGGTTTGCAATACCACAAACTAGCAAAACCTCTAGTTCCCGAGTAAGAGAAAATTTTTCTTTGGATATGATATGATATGGTGCATCATATCGGATTGAGGTAAAAAACACCTTTTGATTATCTGAGGGATTTAGCTCTTTCAAAATTAGGAATTTATCATTTTCAGATAAATTGAGTGGGCATTTTGTCACAATAATAATTTCAGCCCTTGTCATACTTGATCGCTGATCTCTCAAATCACCTGTAGGCAAGAAAAAATCTCTAGTATATAAATTAGAATACTCTGTTAGGATGATATTTAATCCTGCATGAATCTCTCGATGCTGAAAAGCATCATCTAAAATAATAAGCTTAGTTTCAGGTCTATCATACAACAACTGTGGAATTGCTTCAATTCGTTTTTCTCCTACTGCAACGGCAATATCGGGATGATGTAGATAAATCTGCATAGGTTCATCTCCAAGTTCAATAGCCGTAAATCGTTCATTTGCTAAAATATATCCGCTTGTTCTTCTTTTATACCCTCTACTTAATGTAGCGAGAGGATATTTATTTTTTAAAAGTGATGCTAAATACATCACCATAGGAGATTTACCTGTTCCACCAACCGAAATATTTCCAACACAGATGATAGGAATATTGAACTCGACAGATTTAATGATTTTTTTATCGTACAATAAATTACGAATAGCAATTAGAATTCCATACAATATTGAAATTGGAAAAAGGAATAATCTGAATGAACGGAGATATATGTTTTTAAAATGCATAGAATCTATCTGGCGTTACACAAAAGTCGAGCTTTTTATCGAACAAACCGAGATCTTCGATATTGGATATGGGAGGAAAATAAGAAAGGCCTATTTTAATCATATTTTTACTTGATTCAGCAATAAATCGATCATAATACCCTTTCCCATAGCCTATTCGGTTACCCAATTCATCAAATGCAAGCAAGGGGATTATGGCTAAGTCAATATCAGCTGGTTCCACTAAATCACCGGTGCTGGGTTCTGGTATACCATATTGATTGGATTCAAATAGGGTGTTGTCTGTATGCACATAGTGCTTCATGCTAAAGTCAGTAGAATTAATCTTAGGAAATACCACTATTGCCTCTGGGTTCTTAAATTTAAGCCACTCAAGAATGGGAAGTGGATCAGGTTCTTTTTTTTGAAATAATGGTATATAAGAATGGATAATAGAAATAAATGAAATTGGTAATCGCTGAAATTGAATCATCAACAGATCATCAAAAATGGAAATTTCTTTATCAGAAAGAGCTAAGCGTTTTTCATGATACTGTTTTCTTATTTCCTGTTTCTTCATATCTCCTACTGTTCTGGACTTCGATTGACAAAAATGGAAAAAATAGTAGACCCATATTTCCGTTCTGTTCTAAAATATGGATGTGATTTAAATTCGTTTCTTGGTGTATGCTCTAGAATGAACCAACCATTTTCATTTAGTAATTGTTGCTTAAAAATCAACATGGGAAGGTCTTCAATATTACCTAGCGCATATGGAGGGCCAGCAAAGATAAAATCATAGGTTGATTTACAATCCAGAATAAACTTGAAAACATCTGAACGAACAATTGAGCATGTATTCATTCCAAATTCAGCCGTTGTTTTTTGGATGAATTGAAGCATGCTAGGATCTTTTTCCACGATGGTTAAGTCTTTTACACCTCGAGAAAATAGCTCATAACTAATACTCCCAGTTCCTCCAAACAAATCAAGTGATTTGACTTCCTCTAAATCGAGATTATTTTCAATAACATTAAACAATCCTTCCTTAGCAATATCGGTAGTGGGTCGTGTGAATGGCATATTACCAGGTGGATTAAACCTTCTCCCACCTAATTCACCTCCAATTATACGCATTGTGCAGAAAGAAAAAGTGGGGTGAAATAATGAGAAGGCCTTGGATCCTCATCGTTAATAAGGAAACGTGTTACGTCATCAGACTCCAATTCAATGTTTAAAAAATACTTAGTTAATTCCTTATACGTAATTGAATCTTTTTCAACCAAGCCACTTATTTGCATGACCAAGGTAGTAACATCAAGATTGAATTGTTCTGTGAGTGTCAATAAAAAATAAATAACATCTTCAGCAGTTTCGTAATAAAATGACTGCATGATTTGGACCTGAGTATCTTTAATTACAACAACATTAAAGTATGATGGGTAGAAATATAATTTTACCCACTGTTCTTGCATCTCCATTAGTTGCTTAAAAATAGCTTTCAGGTATATTGAATTAATATGGACATGTGAAGCTGATGGAAAAAGCTGAGCAATAAGTTGAAATTGATTTTTAGGAACGCCGAACACGTTAGTCATTTCCCATTTAGCAAGATTGTCATTCAATAATTCAAGTTCAGTTAAATCACCATGAATTGTTTCAATAGTCGTTTTTTCCAAATGCGTTTTATGCAATTCAGTTGGGATTAGTACAAATTCTTTTGTATTGTATATTATCACAACAGATGAAAAGTTATTTTTGTCAAAATGATGATTTTTGAAAAAATCCAACAGAACAGATTCAGAAAATGGCGTATCCAATTGATAAACCTCGTATTCGATTACAGTATTGGTATTATTTTGAACTACAAAATATGCGAAATGTTTTTGTCCAAATTCAATAAACAATCTAGCCTCATGATGATCATAAGGTGGAATAGATTCAGTTATTGTACTTAAAAATGGCCTAAAATTGTTTATTGGCATATTTTCAAATTTACGCATTTTCCTCATTTTATTTTTGCTATTTGAACAAAAACAAATGTGTAGGTTTGCTACCATTTCCTACTTATATGAGCTCAGACCTTAAACTTGGAACTAGTTACCGCCAAATTCTTGAAATATCCTTACCTATTAGCTTTGCTATACTTGTTCCACAGTTCAATTATTTAATCAATAGCTTCTTTCTTGCGAAACTTGGGACAGGTTTTATTGGGATTTCAGGGGTTACCGGAGTTTATTACCTTATATTTTCGGTGATTGGGTTTGGACTAAATAATGGTTTACAGGCATTAATCTCTCGGCGTGCGGGTCAGGACCGTATTGGAGAGATTGGAACTCTGTTCACACAAAGCATCTACATTACATTAATCATTGCATTATTAGGCATCACCTTTACGTATTCATTAGCACCGTTTATCTTCAAAAGCAACCTCGATGATTCGATGTATGTGAAGGCCATAGGCTTTTTAAGAATAAGGATTTGGGGCCTACCATTTTTGTACTTATACCAAATGCGTAATGCGTTATTGGTAGGAACAAACCAAAGTAAATTATTAATATATGGCACACTAGCTGAAACCATATCCAATGTGGTGCTAGACTATGGCTTAATTTTTGGTCATTTAGGATTGCCGAAATTAGGCTTTAATGGAGCTGCTTATGCCAGTGTAATGGCAGAGGCTATAGGCATGGTGGTTGTATTTGGTATTATTCATATAAAGGGCATGAATAAGCGTTTTAATCTTTTCAAATCATGGAAAATAGATTGGCCTTCTATTAAAACTATTCTAACACAATCTTCACCTCTCGTATTACAATATGCTATTAGCATAACAAGTTGGGAATTCTTTTTTATACTCATTGCACATGATGGCCAACTAGCACTAGATATAAGCCAGTTTATGCGCATCATATTTGGATTCTTTGGAATATTCATCTGGGCGTTTGCTGCAACATCCAACACTATGGTTAGTAATGTAATTGGACAAGGCAAACAAGAATTGGTTATTCCTCTCATCACCCGAATTTCTAAGCTCAGTTTTGGAACAACTCTTTTGGTTTTTTTTCCAGTGATTATTTACTCAAGCAATATACTCTCGATGGTAAATCACGATCAGGCTTTCTTAGCCCTTGCCATACCAGTGCTTCGAATTGTATCGATAGCCATACTGATTATGTCTATTTCGACGATATGGCTTAATTCCGTTACAGGAAGCGGCAATACCTTGATTAACTTGTTGATAGAAGGAATAACAATAATTCTATATAGCATATACGTATATGTTATTCTAGAAGTTAAGGACATGTCCATTGTATGGGGATGGGGATCAGAGCTAGTTTATTGGACTAGTATTCTAATCATGTCTGTTACCTATATGAAAAGTGGTAAATGGAAAGGGAAAAAAGTCTAAAGTAATTTTTGCTACGTTAGAAGGATATTAAACTGCTGTTGCAGCTGGCTTCTTCTTCTGTGTTTTAGGAGCAATAATCATCAACATTCTTTTTCCTTCTAATTTGGGTAAGCCTTCGGGTTGACCAAATTCTGCAAGACGTTCTGCAAATTTCAGCAATACAAGCTCCCCTCGTTCCTTAAACATGATGGCTCTACCTTTAAACTGCACGTAGGCTTTTACTTTGTTACCATCCTGTAAAAACTTTTCGGCATGGCGTGCTTTGAAATCAAAGTCATGATCATCGGTACCAGGAGTGAAACGAATTTCTTTGAGTTCAGCCGATTTACTTTTGGCTTTCATCTCTTTTTCTTTACGTTTCTTGTCGTATAAAAATTTGTTGTACTCAACTACTTTACAAACAGGTGGATCTGCTTGGGGAGATATTTCTACTAAGTCAAGTTCAAGTTGTTGGGCAATTTTTAATGCTTCTGATGTTGAATAAACACCCATGGTTACATTGTCTCCAACTAGACGTACTTGTGTAGCTCTAATTAGATTGTTGATTCTGTGTTCAGCTTCTTTTCTAGGAATGAATCTTCCTTTGAAACCAGGGCGGCTAATTGACTTATTTGATAATGACATAGGCTTAAGTGAAACTCCTTGCACGGCAGAAAGGAAATTTCAGTTTCGTTATTTTAAATTAAGATGACTGCCGATTTTCAATTTCGGATGTTAAGGTAGTTATTATTTCTGAAACTGCGAATTGTCCAACATCCCCTTTACCTTGTCTTCTGACAGAAACGAGGTTTTCAGAAACCTCTTTTTCACCAATGATAAACATGTATGGTACTTTCAACAATTCGGTGTCTCTGATTTTTTTACCAATTTTTTCACTGCGATCATCCAATTCGCATCGTATTCCCGCTTTTTGCATGAGCTTCTGAACGGAAAGAGCATAATCATTGAATTTATCGCTTATTGGTAATAATTTAACCTGAACTGGAGCAAGCCACAATGGAAATTTTCCAGCATAGTGCTCTAGTAAAAACCCAATGAATCGTTCATGTGTTCCCAATGGTGCACGGTGAATGATTAGTGGAGTTTCTGCTTGATTTTCTTTGTTGGTGAACTGTAAGCCAAACCTTCTTCCTTGTGCAAAATCTACTTGATTGGTGGCTAGAGTAAATTCACGTCCAATAGCACTCCAAATTTGAACATCAATCTTAGGACCGTAGAAAGCCCCTTCATCAGGAACTTCGACATATGGGATATTTGACTCAATCAATACCTGACGAACCATTTCTTCAGTTTGTAACCATAATTCAGGTTCGTTGATGTATTTCTGTCCTAATTTGGCAGGATCATGCAAGCTAAGCCTCATTACATATTTCTCTATACCAAATATGTTGAAGTATTTGATATACATATCATTCACTGCTCTAAACTCATTTGCAAAATCCTCTTTTGAACAATATATATGGGCATCATTCATGTGTAAGCACCTTACCCGCATTAGACCAAACAGCTCTCCACTTTGCTCATATCGATAACAAGTACCATATTCAGCCAACCTAAGTGGAAGCTCTTTATAGCTTCTGCTTTCAGCTGAAAATATCTTATGGTGATGTGGACAGTTCATTGCCTTTAGGTAGTATTTAACTCCATCTAGTTCCATAGGAGGATACATACTGTCTTGATAATAGGGCAAATGACCGCTTGTTATATACATGCTTTCTTTTGCAATATGAGGAGTAACAACACGCTTGTACCCTGCTGCTTGTTCAGTTTGCTTCGCTAGATTTTCTAATTCCTCAATTACAATTGTTCCATTGGGCATCCACAAAGGCAAACCAGGTCCTACGTCATCGTCGAATGTGAATATCCCTAATTCCTTACCTAGTTTTCGATGATCTCTTTTTTTAGCTTCTTCAAGCATCTGGAGATACTCATCTAATTCTTTTTGGCTAGGAAAACTAACACCATAAATACGAGTAAGTTGTTTATTTTTTTCATCCCCTTTCCAATAAGCACCAGCAATGGAAGTGAGCTTGATGGCTCTAATCAATCCAGTGTTTGGAATATGTGGTCCACGGCATAAGTCAGTAAAATCACCTTGTGTATAGAAGGTTATTTCACCATCTTTTAGCCCTTGCAGAAGATCTAATTTATATTCATCGCCTTTCTCTGTAAAATAGGCAACGGCATCAGCTTTAGATATTTCTTTGCGAATGAATAGGCTATTCTTTTTAGCCAATTCATCCATCTTTTTTTCTAAGATGACTAAATCGTCTTCAGATATGGTTTTACCTCCAAGATCCATATCGTAGTAAAACCCTCTGTCTATGGCAGGTCCTACCCAAAATTTAACCCCTGGGAAGGTTGCTTCCACAGCTTCTGCCAAAAGGTGAGCTGACGAATGCCAAAATGTTGAACGGGCATCGGAATCATCCCAAGTAAGTAACTTAAGCGATGCATCGGCTTGTATGGGTGTTGAGGCGTCTTGAACGTGACCATTAATTGAAGAGGCGATAACCTTTTTTGCCAGGCCTTCAGAAATACCTTTTGCAATCTGCATCGGTGTAATTCCTTTTTCAAAACTTCTTACTGCACCATCCGGAAATTGAATATTTACTGTCATAATGTTATAGAATCCAAATTTATGTCCTAACCTTCCAATTGCAAATTTAACGAAGTATTGGGTAAGGTCCACCCTATTT
>CANGBH010000035.1 GCA_947451935.1 Chitinophagaceae bacterium | reverse complement strand
TGCAGAATGGAAAGCGAAATATGATCATCAGCTTTAGTCCGGGTTGCATAGCAAACAAATACGTTTACACTTTAGAAACCATTCAGTAAGATGGAAAATAAGAATCAATCAAAAAAAGGTAGAAAAAAATTATTTCTTTATTTTTTTCTAGTCATTCTGGTCTTTGTTGTAGCAGAGTGCGGTGTATTTTTTAATGATGTTAATCCTGTTACGGAGGAGTCGACTGTTAAGGCTGGAGATACACTAACTTCTGTCCTGCATACAAACTTCAAATCCTATGGTGATAAATTAGGATTTCATTTAGTGGCTGGAATTTTAGCACCAAAAAGCTGGAAGGCTGGTGAGAATGCTAAGATGTATTTTGAAAGTTCTATTACTACTGGAATTCAAAATATGGAACTCATACCAGCTAGTGAATTTGCCGCTTTCGCTAATGGGTTAAATTGGCCTGAAGCGGTGAAAGCGAAGCTAGGCTTTGGTAGTAATACGAGCAGTGATTTGGAATGGATTATTTTTTGGAGCACCAATACTTACGATGTACATAGTAACCAGTTTCCTACAGCAGATATCACCATAAAGGTTAAGACTGGTCCAGAAAATTTACAATACAAAAGGGGATATTTCTTATCTGAAAGTATAGATGCCTTCTCAACACCTGGAGCAGGGGATAGTTATGCTACCGGGTTCTTTACAAGTTGCTTTACCATAACGGATGGGGTTGGTGAATTAGTTGACTTCTGTAATCCTAAGATTGGTATTGGAGAACCTTCCAATGCAACAATCGATGATATTTTAACCATAAAATATGATGGTGATCTTGATGCTTCAGAGTTGAAAAATCAGGACGAAATATATTTGTGTGCAAAAGCATATACATCATCAAATCAGACTGTAGAAGTTTGTTCTCAATTGTCTGATGCGAAATTAAAACGCTCGGGCTTAAATAAATGGAGAGTGGATATATGGCCTAGAAAATTCTTTAACCTACAGGCAGGACAAGAATTAACTAAGATTGAATATTATTTCACAGATAAAACGGGCAATTTGAAAACTGGATTTGCTAATACAGACGTTCCGTTCAAATATATTTTTAAATGTTTGTAGACATTATTAAACCTATTCATTCGCTTGTACAAAATTACAATATGAGAAGATTATTTATTTCCATATACTTTATCACCGGAATGCTATTTTGTTCTTATGGCCAGAATGCACCAGCTTCTCAATCTCTGACGGGCAAGGTGGTTGATGTTTACGGGCAGCCTATTGAAGGTGTTGAAATTAAAGCCAAGGGCTCATCAGTTGCCGTTTATTCAAATGCATCGGGTGGATTTGAATTGGTAGGGACTAGTTCAAGCGTGTTGACATTTTCTCGCAAGGGGTATGATGTCATCACAGTGAAAGGCGGGAATAAAAAATCATTAACTATACAGTTGGTTGAAAGGTATTTAAAGAATCCAGAAAATGCAGATGTATTATATGATGTAAAATCAAAAGATAAAATACTCGGTTCAGTAAGCACCGTATATACAAGTCAACTCGTTACCTCTCCTGCTCCATTATATGCTTATGCTTTAGCCGGAAGAATGCCGGGATTGTATACTCAGCAAACAAGTGGTTGGACGAATACGGGTTTGAATCCTATTACGTATACTGATGCTATATTCGGACAGTTTCCTACTGCAAGTTTAATTGGATCAAAGGGGCCATCGGATAACAGTGAGATTTTAATGAAGTTAAGAGGCCAGACTCCTGTTACTATGGTGGATGGTGTTGAACGTGAAATTTATACATTGTCGCCTGAGAATATAGAATCAGTATCCGTGTTAAAAGATGCTCTTTCTACTATTTTGCTTGGTATGAATAGTTCACGTGGTGTTGTATTGGTGACAACCAAAAAACCAATAAAGGGTAGTCCGCATGTTTCATTTACCACCCAAACCGGTGTTCAGACACCTCTTGGCTTACAAGATCCATTATCTGCTTCAAACTACGCATACTTATATAATGAGGCTTTGGCAAATGATAAGAAAAAAGCAGCCTATACCTACGATGATTTTAACGCATATCAAACAGGATCAGATCCCTATGGTCATCCAGATGTAAACTGGTATAAGACTGCATTGAAGGATAATTCATTGATGAAGAGATATGACCTCAATGTTTCAGGTGGCGGTAATGCTGCACGTTATTCAGTTGGGTTGGGATATTTTCAGCAAGATGGATTACTTAGATCCGATGCGACCGACTATAACTCAAGTGCTCAGCTTAAGCGCTACACAATCAATACAAATATTGATGTAAATGTAACGCCACAGTTTACCACTCAACTACAATTATACGGACGTATTCAGGATGGTAATCAACCGGGAGCAACATTGAGTTCGATTATGGGAGCCATTTATAATACCCCAAATAATGCTTATCCGGTATTCAATCCTAACGGTTCATTGGGTGGTGGACAAAACTATCAGACGAATATCTATGGTATGATCAATAGGTCAGGGTATATCACTGATTATACTCGTGACATTTCTGCCAATGTTATTTTGAAATACAAGTTTGATAAATTATTGAAGGGACTTTATACTAAAGTGCAGACCAATCTTTCTTCTTATACAGCCTATGCTGCAGATAGAAGTAAAACATCGTCAGTATTCAAAATGACAACAACACCTGATGGTGATATTGCTTACAACCAGTATGGTGTAAACACTGATATTAAGAATAGCTTTTTACTTTCAAGCAGTGCACAGTATTGGTATTTACAGGGAACCATCGGATATGAAAAAACGGATGGAGATCACCACTTGAGTTCAAAGTTATTTTATGATAGAAGGGAAGCCATCTTCAACTTCGATTTACCAGAATTCAAACAGAATAATGCCTTCACTGCTTCGTATGATTACAAGAACAAATATTTTGTTGAAGGCGCACTTAATTACAGCGGAAATAATCGATATCCCAAGGAGAAGCAATTTGGTCTATTTTATGCAGGGGGTATAGGGTATGATATCGCACAAGAAAATTTCATCAAGGATAATTCAGGACTTAGTTGGATTAACAAATTGAAATTGAGAGCAACCTATGGATTAACTGGAAATGCGAACGTTGGTTATTTCAGTTGGAGAGAATCTTATAATACTGATTTTACAATTCCTGCCTATCCAATGGGCATCAATAGAACAATAACATCGTTTAGTCTTTCTCAAAACACCTTTGCTAATCCATTTGTATCATGGGAAAAAGCCAATAAGCTCAATGTTGGATTAGATATCGAGATGTTTAAAAATCATTTACAACTTTCTGCAGAGTATTATTCAAATCGTTATTTCGATTTGCTTGGTATGCGTGGCAGACAAACTGCTCTTGCTGGTATTATTTATCCAATGGAAAATATTGGTATCAATCAATATACGGGAACTGAATTTTCTGCTACCTATCAAAATCAGCATAGAGGCTTCAATTATTTTATAACAGGCAATCTATCTGTTGAGCAGTCAAAAGTAATTTACATGGATGAAATCCAAGCGTACAATTGGAATGCTCGAACAGGAAGGCCGGTGGGGATGACCTTTGGCTATATGGCTGATGGATTCATTCAAACTGCTGAAGAAGCTAGAACAAGTCCTTCAATTGCTGGAGTCGTATTACAGCCAGGTGATTTGAAATTGCAGGATATGAATGAAGATGGTGTTATAAATATTTATGACCAACAACCCATTGGAAGCGATAAACCGGTTATTTATTATGGCTTGACTACGGGCATAAGTTATAAGAAATTTGATATCACTCTTTTAGTTCAAGGGGTTCAGAATAAGACGTATTTATTACCTGGTGATTATTCATTTGGATTTAGTGGAAGAGGTCAAGGGTATACTTATATTTCCAACAGATGGATACCAGAAAATTCTTTAACTGCAACTTATCCCAGACTTACTGCAGGCGTAAATGCGAACAATGATTACAATGCGTTTTATGGTGCAAATGCTAATTCATTTTGGATGCATAAAGGTGATTATTTTAGAATAAAAAATATAGACATTGGTTACACCATCAATGCAGGATGGCTTCGTAGAATGAAGGTGGCTTCATGTAGGGTGTTCTTTAATGGAATGAACTTGTTTACTAAGGCAGCCTTCAACAGAGTAGACCCTGAAGTGTATACGCAAGTATATCCTATACAGAAAGTCATGAATTTTGGATTAAACATTAAGTTTTAATTCTTAACGCATAATTAAAATGATGATAATGGATCAACGATATAGAAAAAAAATGTTTGATATGCAATCTGATCAAAAAAATACGAAGTTTTTCATGAAGACACCTTACATGAGCTTGTTGTGTTTAATGGGCCTAGTTATACTATTTAGCTCATGTAAAAAAACATACGAGAGTGTTCCTTTGGATGCTACTACTGATCCGTATATATGGGATGCGAGTGATTCTAATGCAACCTTTGCAAATCAATACTTGAGAACTATTTATGCAAAACTTCCATTCACGTATAATCGAATAGGAACTGATCTACTTGATGCAGCTTCTGATGATGCAGTCTCTTCTCAAAATTCATTGAGCCCTGTAGAAATTATGGCTACTGGTGGTATAACGGTTTTTTCAAATCCTGATAATACTTGGGCATCAAGTTATGCAGGCATTAGAATGGCCACCATTTTTTTGAACAATTTTGGTATTGTGCCTTATAAAAACCTAGCAGAGAAAAGAGCTTGGTTTGGTGAAGCCCGTGTGTTAAGGGCATATTATTATTGGGAATTGGTTAAACGTTTTGGCGGTATTCCATTGCTTGGAGATTCTGTTAAAACGCTTACTGATAATTTGGATATACGTCGTAGCAAATTTGGAGAATGTATCGCATACATTGTTTCTGAGTGTGATCGAGCCAAAGACAGTCTAAGGGCTGATCCAGTTGATGATAATAATCTAGGTCGTTGGTCAAAAGCAGGTGCTATGGCCTTGAAAGCGCGTGTTTTATTATATGCTGCTAGTCCATTATTCAATGGTGGTGGTAATGGCAATGAATTAGTGGCTTACTCGGGGTATGATGCAAATCGTTGGAAACTTGCTGCTGATGCTGCTAGAGAGGTATTAGACTTGAATGCGTATACACTCGAGGATAATTTTGCTAATATCTTTATCAGTCAACGTAGTAGCGAAGTGATTTTTGCTCGATTGAATGAGACAAATACTAATGTGGAGACAAATAATGGTCCTCCAGGTTTCTCTACTGCACAAGGTGGAGGCAATACTAGTCCAACTCAAGAACTTGTTGATGCATTCACCATGTTGAATGGTAAATCAATTACTGATCCAACTTCTGGTTATGATCCTACTAATCCATATGTTGGTAGAGATTTGCGTTTTGGCGCTACTATTCTTTATAATGGGGCTAAATGGCTAAATGGGTATTTAGAAACGTTTGATGGCGGAGTGAGTAGACCAGGTGGATCAATCACACAAACCAAGACAGGCTATTACATGCGTAAGTTTTTGGGAAATTTTGCAAGTCAAGCTTCATATTCCAAACAGTATCATGATAATATTTACTTCAGACTTGGAGAAGTTCTATTGAACTATGCTGAGGCGGAAAATGAGGCCAATGGGCCAAGTATTCCAGTATATGATGCACTTGAAGTACTTCGATTAAGAGCAGGGTTAGATTCTAATTCTATCGAACCAGGCATTTCAAAAGAAGCAATGCGTGAGGTGATTAGAGCTGAACGTAGAAAAGAACTTGCTTTTGAAGAACATCGATTCTGGGATGTTAAACGTTGGAAAATTGCCGGTGAAGTATATAATAAACCATTGCATGGTGTACAAATTATACGCTCTAGTCTTGGTGATTTAAATTATTTCCCAACAGCGGTATTGACCACCAATTTTGATGAAAGCAAAATGTATTTCTATCCAATTCCATATAACGAAATGGTAGCGAATGCGAATATGCAACAAAATCCGGGTTGGTAAACGAACTAAAATTACAATTGAAATCATTTTTATGAAAAGAACATATTACTTACTCTCCTTTCTCTTGCTATTCACCTTCACTGGGATAATGGCGCAGAATAAAATTACTGGAGTAATTAAAGATGCCACTAGTGTATTGTCTGGTGTGAATGTTGTTGAAAAGGGTATGCCTTCAAACGGCGTAATCACTGATAATGCAGGTATGTTTTCAATAACATTGAAAGGGACTTCTAAAACACTTGTGGTTAGTCGAGTAGGTTATGCTACTCAAGAAGTTAAGGTGAGCGCAGTTAGTAAAGACCTTGAAATTACGTTAGCGCCCAGGGATCAGGATCTTAATCAGGTTTTGGTTGTAGGGTATGGTACTAAAAAAAGAATTACCAATACCGGATCAGTGAGCTCACTTAATGCTGCAGTAGTAAGAAATATTCCAACATCAAATGTTCAAAATACACTTCAAGGAAAACTACCTGGTTTCTTTTCTGTACAACGAGGTGGTCAACCGGGTAAAGATGCGTCAGACTTTTTCATTCGTGGTGTGAGCTCATTGAATACATCAGGGAATAAACCCTTGATTATTGTAGATGATATTGAATACACTTATGAGCAACTTTCTCAGATTAACGTAAATGAGATTGAAAATATATCGATTCTAAAAGATGCATCTACCACTGCCATTTATGGTATTAAAGGTGCAAATGGTGTATTGATTGTGAGAACACGTAGAGGTAATTCAGGCGCTCCTATGGTTAACGTGCGCGTAGAGAATGGTACTCAATCACCAACTAGGGTTCCTAAATTTCTTAATGCATACAAAACGGCAAGTCTAGTTAATGAGGCATTACAAAATGATGGTTTACAGCCTCAGTTCACCTCTGAAGACTTAAGTTTATTTCAATCACACCAAGATCCCTATACACATCCTGATGTGAATTGGTATAATGAAGTTTTAAAATCAAACTCTTCTCAGTCTAATACAAACGTTGATATTTCTGGTGGAACTGAAAGCGTAAAGTACTTTTTATCTGGCGGTGCTTTTATACAAAATGGTAACCTGAAACACTTCGTAGATCCGCGCAATGGAGATATGAATAACAACTATTTTTATCGCCGATTTAACTTTAGAAATAACCTCGATATCCAGGCTACAAAAACACTTAAATTGAGATTGGATGTAACTGGACGATTCGGTCAAATTAATGAACCAGCACTACACCCATATTTTGGAAAAGGTTCTGGTGGTGTAATGCAAGAAATTTATGATTTCAAAAGTATAACTCCTTATGCTGCTCCGGTGTTGAATCCAAATGGCAGTTATGCATATGCGTATGGACCTAATCTAGACAATGAGGCAACAATAAATGCTCGCTTGGCTACACTCGGTTATTTCAGAACGAATAGAACTGACTACAATGTCTTATTTGGAGTAACACAAAAGCTTGATGCCATCACACAAGGGCTTTCTTTTGAGGCGCGTATTGCCTATGCTAGTACAAATGATATCATTCGGGATATGCGCAGAGAGAATAATCCACCTGCTTATCATTATAATTCTGCCACTAATACTTATACATTAGATAAGAACGATTTGTATTCCCTAAGCAAATTTAATCTGCGTTCTGGAAATAACCTCTTTGACAAACGAGTTAATCTTCAAGCGTATTTGACTTACGATAGAACATTTGGTAATCATCATTTCAATTCAATAGCGTTGATGAACCAAAACTCCTACACTACAAAAAATTATTTCCTTCCTACTCTAACAGTTCCTGAAAAGTTTCAAGGCTTCACCATGAAATTAGGGTATGACTTCAAGAGTAAATATCTTCTAGATTTTAATGCTGGGTATAATGGTTCGGATAGGTTCCAGTCTGGAAATCGTTTTGGTTTCTTCCCTGCCCTTGGTGTAGGTTGGAATATTTCTGAAGAGAAAGGATTTAAAGACAAGCTTCCATTTATACAGCTTCTAAAACTAAGAGGTTCTTATGGTTTAGTAGGATCTGACGCGGTTCCAGATAACAGGTATCTCTATCAACAGTTTTACAACAGAGGGACTCCCTATTATTTCGGACAGAATGCCATCACTTCTATTGGATTGGCAGAAGGAAGTTTGGGTAATGCGTTTGTAACATGGGAGAAGGCGAAAAAAGCGGATGTGGGAATTGACTTGAACATGTTTAATGGACTCTCCATTACGTTTGATTATTTCAATGATTATAGATATGATCAATTGTTCTATCCTGGGTCAATTTCTTCCATCATAGGTATTGGTTTTGCAAGACAGAACTTAGCTACTGTAAGAAACAAAGGGTTTGACGGACAAATAAAGTATCAAAATAAAGTTGGTAAAGTTTATTATGATGCAGCATTCGTTTTCTCCGTAGCTAAAAATAAAATCTTGTTTCAAGATGAAGCATCTCCAGCTTATCCATGGTTATCTAGAACAGGATATCCTATTGGACAGCCTTTTGGTTATCAATACATCGGCTTTTATCAAAGTCAAGAGGATATCAATAATTCTGCCAAGCCTAATATTGACGCATCAAACATAAAGCCTGGGGATTTAAAATACAAAGACCTTAATGACGATGGCATTATCGATCAACGGGATCAAGGACCAATTGGGATGCCTAATTTACCCAATACGACACTTGGTTTTAATGCTGGCTTACATTATAAAGGATTTGATTTGAGTGTATTGATTCAAGGTTCCTTTAATTACAGTTTTTCTGTTAAGGGAATTGGTATTGAACCATTTCAAAGCCAAATGCAGCCTGTACATGAGTTAAGGTGGACTGAACAAAATGCTCAAAATGCTGCGTTTCCTAGGTTGTCATCCAATCCATCAAACATAAGTAGTCCTACTGCATATCCATCTAGTTTTTGGTTGATTGATGCTCGATACATTCGTTTGAAAACAGTTGATCTTGGGTATAAAGTACCCATTCAGTCTTCTAAATTCTCAATAAGCAGTTTGAGATTTTATATGAGTGCCTACAATTTATTTACGTTCACTAACTATTCATTGTATCAGCAAGATCCTGAGGTTTCATCTAACTCAGCTGGTGATTCTTACTTGAATCAGCGAGTTATCAATTTTGGAGCACAGGTTTCTTTCTAGGATAACTAAATATCTTTTTAAAAGGGAAATATTCGGCTAACACTGATATTTCCCTTTTACATTTAAGGAAATATAAGTACATTAGAAAGACGCAAATTGCGAGATACCACATTGACTTTATAATATTTACAAAGTGATTTATTTTTTAAAGAATTTGTTGAAGAGTAAGAAGTTGAGTTTAATTGGCTTTATCTTTTTTGTGTTTTGCCTTCTTGCTTTGTTAACCTCAGATATAAATTCATCTGCTTCAGTGCCAACCGCTTCATATTGGCTTTGGCGATATCTAGGAAGGCTTCATCCACTGATGGTGCATTTCCCTATTGTTGTATTCATTGTGGCAGCAATCGGTGAACTTTTTACACGGAGTAATTTTTTCACTTCACTTAGGACTGGCATTCGTTTAATGCTTGGAGTAGGGGTATTGAGTGCGGCGTGTTCTGTTTTATTTGGTTTGTTGTTGGCGAAGGATGGCGATTATGGAAAAGAATTGTTATCGCTGCATCAATGGATTGGGATCGCCACATTTTTTCTTGGTGCTATTTCATGGTATTTACTTCAAAAAATAATCAATAATAATAAAGTATCCTGGATAAGAGGGTATAGGTCATTTTTATTCTTAACGGCTATAGGCGTTGGTCTTGCTGGACATTTTGGGGCGTCGTTGACACATGGTGCGGACTACTTGTCTAGTACCTTGCCTTGGAGTTCAGATTATGATGGGGTTAATGTAAAATCTGTTGACCCCTCTATGCTTAAAAATGATACAGCTAAGCTTAATGCTCAACAAATTCTAGAATTGAACGTTCAGGTTAGAGCCATATTTGCACACAACTGCTATAAATGTCATGGTGCTGAAAAAGTAAAAGGAGATTTGCGACTTGATCGACGAGACCTTATTTTTAAAGGAGGTGAACATGGTGAAATAATCATGCCAGGTAATCCGGATGAAAGTGAATTGTATCGTAGAATCAATCTACCTGATCATGATAAAGAGTTGATGCCTTCGAAGGGGAAAAAGTTGGCAGCTTCAGACATTGAATTAATTCGGTATTGGATACAGAAGGGAGCACCATGGCCTGCAGGAGTGGATAAAGGAAGTGCCTTCAGGGTTGCATTGTTAGCTCCACGAAATCCTGCTTTGCCGGCAGTTTCTAATAACTTGAATAACCCAATTGATTTATGGACCAATCAATATTTTTCCAAGAATAAAGTTGCATGGCCCACACTTGTCAATGATCAAATCTTTTTAAAGAGAATTTTTCTTGACATCATCGGCTTATTGCCTACACCTGAAGAAGTTCAATTATTCGTCAATGATAAACAAGTTGATAAGCGTGAGCGATGGGTTCGATTGCTGCTTGATCGTCAGGATGATTACGCTACGCATTGGCTTAGTTTTTGGAATGATCTCTTGCGAAATGATTATACTGGTACAGGATACATTACGGGTGGTCGATTTGAAATAACCGATTGGTTATATAAAGCAATTAAGGACAATAAGCCCTATGATCAATTTGCAAAGGAATTGGTAAGCCCATCAGAAAATTCAAAAGGATTTATCGAAGGTATTAAATGGCGTGGGGTCATTAATGCAAGTCAGCGAACTGAGATGCAAGCAGCACAAAATGTGTCACAGGTTTTCTTCGGTTTGAATTTAAAATGTGCATCGTGTCATAATAGTTTTATCAGTGATTGGAAATTGGTTGATTCATATGGGTTAGCTAATATTTTTGCTGATAGCTCATTGGAGATTAATCGCTGTGATAAACCAACAGGTAAATATATAAGGCCTAGTATTCTATGGAAAGAATTGGGTTCTATTGATAGTAGTGCATCACGGAAAATTAAGATGGCGCAGTTGGCTGTGAATATGATAAAGCCCGAAAATGGACGGTTTTATAGAACGGTAGTCAACAGAATCTGGAAGCAGTTAATGGGAAGGGGATTGATTGAGCCGGTTGATCAGATGGATAATGCTCCTTGGAGTCAGGACTTGCTGGATTGGATGGCTTATGATTTTCAGCAGAAGGGCAGTAATCTCAAAGAACTTATTTATTTGATTGCAACATCCAAAACCTATCAACTCCCTAGTGTCGGATTAAATGATGCCAATCAACTTGTAGCACAAGATTTTATGTTTAAGGGCATGTTGAGAAAAAGAATGTCTGCAGAACAATTTGCAGATGCCGCAGGTTCTGTAGTAGCTCCAATTTTCCCTGACTCTATAGCCATGTACAAGCCGCCATACAATCCGGGGTACCTCACTTCTGGTCATTATTTCACAAGAGCATGTTTGGTGGCTAATAATAGCTTTCTTACTGCATTAGGAAGACCAAACAGGGAGACTGTTACAACGAGCAGGGATATGCAAGCTAATTTGTTGCAAGCGCTTGAATTGACTAATGGAGATCGATTTAATGCAATGCTTGTTAGAGCATCTAATGCTTGGAAAAAACAATACGGTAAAAGTGATATCATCATCAATGAATTATACAAGCGAGCATTAGGGCGTTCACCCAATGCAGGCGAGTATGAAATAGCTATGAAAAGACTTGGTCCGAATGCATCTTCTGATGCTATACAAGATCTTTTTTGGTCTGTGATGTTGCTTCCGGAATTTCAACTCATTTATTAAAATCAAATTATGAGTAAGTCATCAGACAGAAGAAAATTTTTAAAAGCTACCAGTGCATTAACCATGGCAACGCTTGCCGGTGGTGTTCCTATGTCCAGCTTTTTGATGTCGTCATGCAATACCAAGAAAATAGTCTCTAAAGCAGACACGGTCATCCTATTGTGGATGGGAGGTGGCATGGCCCATACCGATACCTTCGATCCAAAGCGCTATACGCCGTTCACGAAAGGAATGCAAGCCAATGATGTGCTAAGTACATTTAAGGCTACTCCAACCGCCTTGGATGGGGTTTATTTTTCAGAGGGATTAGAGTCGATTGGAAAGGTGTTGGATAAGGGCACAGCGATTCGCTCTTATGTTGCAGCGGATATGGGATTTATATTGCATTCACGCCATCAATATCATTGGCATACTTGTTATAAACCGCCCCAATCTGTTTCTGCACCACATATCGGATCTTGGATTGCAAAAGAATTAGGTCCAGTTAATCCCGTTATTCCTCCATTCGTTAGCATCGGTCAACGATTTACTGTTGGCGAAGGCGAGGAGCTAAAGGCATTTCATACAGCTGGTTTCTTGGGTAATGAATATGGACCTTTTTTAATTCCTGACCCAACAGCAGGACTTGAAAGCGTCAAGCCTCCTATTGGTATGAATGAGATGCGCTTTGAAAAAAGAAATCAATTGTACAATGATTTGATTAGCAAGGGTGCTATGGGAGAATATGGTAGTGATTATCAAAAAGAATCACTAAAAAGATCGATGGAGCAAGCCTATGTATTGTTGAAGTCACCCGAAGCCGCTGCGTTTGATCTCAGTAAAGAACCTAAAGAGAGTTATGATATTTATAATACAGGGAAGTTTGGATTAGGATGTTTGATGGCTCGCAGGTTAACTGAACAAGGTGCTCGATTTATAAGTGTTACAACAGAATATGAACCATTTAAAAATTGGGATACCCATGAAAATGGACATACGCGTTTGGCCGATATGAAAAAGCAAATTGATGCTCCTATTGCTCAGCTTATAAAAGATCTTGATAAAACGGGGCATTTAGATCGTACCCTAGTGATATTAGCGAGTGAGTTCAGTAGGGATGTAATGGTTGAAGGAAGGCCTGAACTTAAAGTACAGGAGCAAGTTGAACAGCCCAATGTAATTGAAGAACTTAAGCATTATGGAATGCATAGGCATTTCACAGATGGATGTTCTATGTTAATGTTTGGAGGTGGTATTAAGAAAGGAAATGTATATGGTAAAACGGCAGATGAACGTCCATGTAAAACAATTGAGAATCCAATTGTGATTGACCAAGTTCATCAAACCATTTATCATGCTCTTGGTATAGATCCACAAACGCATTATGAAATTGAAAAAAGACCTTTCTATACTACTCCAGATGGGAAAGGTAAAGCAGTGATGGAATTGTTTGGGTAGGCTACGTCTTAATTAGATCACTTCCTCTTGGTTGTTGTATTTATATAAAAAAAGAGCAAATCAGTCACGACTGATTTGCTCTTTTTGATAAGGCATTTATTTGAGAGTTTTATAAACTCCAGCCAGCTCTGTAATTACGTTTTACAAATTGATTGGCCTCATCGAAATTGGTAATTTTCATATTTGGACCATCCCAAAGTAATTTGATATGACGTCCAGGATATTCAGTATCATCACCAACTTTCTTTTGAAGGTCATAGCTGCGAATAGCAAGATTTCCCATCAATACGCTTTCTGTAAGTGGACCAGCGATATCGAAGTTTGAACTTAAGTTATTTGCTTTTTCGCTACCATATCCTGCAATTGCCCCTTCAACCCAAGCGGCATAGTGACCTTCAGAGCCGTTTTTAACACGGGCAATTGTTTCAGGCACTTTCACTTCTTTTGACCGTGAGGTAGGTAACAAGGTTGGGTCTACACCATACGTGCCAGCCATCATTTTTCCTTTTGTTCCGTAGAATAGGATGCCGTTACCACCATCACCCATTTGTTCATTTGGTTCAAGCTCTTCTGGTCTTGTTGGCTGAATACCACCATCCATCCAATGCAATTCAACATCTGGCTTGCCATTCTTTCCTTTGAATCGGAGTGTAATATGAGAAGCTATCGGACCGCTTTCTGGGAAATAACCTTCGTTCCAGTTTTCGATATATTTATGTGCAACACTACATTCTGCACTGATAGGATAGCCTAAGTCTAATACAGCAAATGCTGGAGCCATGATATGACATGCCATATCGCCTAATGCACCTGTTCCATAATCCCACCATCCGCGCCAGTTAAATGGAAGTACTCCCTCAAAATATTCTTTCTTTGGAGCAGTGCCTAACCACAAATCAAAATCCAATCCAGCAGGAATCGAAGAAATGTTTCCTGGTCTGCCTACACCTTGTGGCCATATTGGTCTGTCGGTATAGCAATAAATGGTATGAACATCTCCAATGGTTCCAGCGTTGTACCAATCTTGTAATTGTCTTACGCCATCACCCGAAGCACCTTGGTTACCCATTTGAGTAACTACTTTATAACGGTGAGCTGCTTCAGTTAATTTTCTAGCTTCATAAATATCATGTGTAAGTGGCTTTTGAACATAAACATGTTTGTTCAATTGCATAGCTGCCATAGCTGCTACAGCATGCGTGTGGTCTGGTGTTGAAACAGATACAGCGTCGATGTGTTTGCCTTCCACTTGAAGCATTTCACGAAAATCTTTGTAGTATTTTGCTTTTGGGAATCTTTTCCTTGTCTCAATAGTTTGGCGATCGTCTACATCACATAGAAATCCAATTTCTGCTTTTCCACTTTTGTAGAAATGGTCAATATCATCTGCGCCTTTTCCACCTGCACCTATTGCAGCAATAACTAATTTGTCACTTGGAGAAGTAAACCCTCTACCTAGAACATGCCTAGGCACAATAAAAAATCCTGCTGCACTCAAGGCAGTGTTTTGAATAAACTTCCTGCGTGAGTTGTCTGTCGCTTTCTTTTTGTTCATGATAATTTAATTTTTTTCAGAAAAGTTTTTAGTTTTTGAGGCAGAAAACAGTGATGAATTCTGTGGCTTAAAAACGTTGAAACAAGATATAGAATTATTCGTTATTTGAGGGTGTTATTTTTTCACATTTTAACTGTGATTTGGCATAGGATTATTTTCTCATCTATTTAAAATTCCTTTAGTAATTTGTTGTGAATAACTCTAGATATGGAAAACAATATCTCTCGTCAAGACTTTTTAAAGCAATCTGCCCTTGCAGGATCTGCTTTTCTGTTATCGTCCTTAGAGGGCTTTGCAATAGAAGCTAAGTCAGCTAAACTTAGTGTAGCCATTATAGGATGTGGAAGTGTGAGTAATCGTTATATTCCGCATCTACAGACATCTTCAATGATTGAGATTGTTAGTCTGTGTGATATTAAATACGAAAGAGCTATAGAACAAAATAATAAATACAACGTAAAGGCTCAAACCTATTCGGATATTGATGCCATGTTAGCTGGTGTTCCGTTTGATATGATGATTACGCTAACAAACATGCAGGTGCACGGAGAACTAAATAAAAAAGCGCTAACTGCAGGGAAGCATGTATGGAGTGAAAAGCCAATGGCAAACACCTATGCAGAGGGTAAGTCTCTATTAGATCTTGCCAAGCAGAAGAACCTTCGTTTGTGGGGTGCTCCCGCTGTAGTGAATAGTCCACAATTTGCCTTTATGAGTAAATGCATTCAAGAAGGGAAATTAGGTAAGGTAGCCAGTGCGCACGGACAATATGGACATACTGGTCCAACCTGGTCCGCATTTTTTTATGAAAAAGGGGGAGGAAGTATGCCAGATCTAGGTGTATATAATATCGCAACACTTACCGGCTTATTGGGTCCTGCGAGGTCGGTTATGGCAATGACTAGCATAGTTAATCCAGAACGTACAGTGGACGACAAGGGGTTGATAAAGGTGGAAGCAGAAGATAATGCTCATATTTTATTAGAACATGATAAGGGGGTAATAAGCCATGTAATGTGTGGCTTTAATTATTTTGATCCCCATGGGCATGAGGCAAAGGGTCAAGAACTTCACTCCATTCAGGTATACGGTGATAAAGCGAATATGAGGTTGATTGGTTATGATTGGGAAACGAATGGTGTTTACCTAGATGATTCATGGGATGAGCCGGGAAGGCTATATGAACAAGAGTCTGGAGGATATATGTGGCAAGAGGGGGCAACTCGTGTTGGGGAATCGTTGGTTACTCATGTTGAGCCACGCATACATGTGGAACATGCATTGCATGTGCTTGAAATTATTGAAGCTTCTAGAGCCTCTTCGTCAACAGGTAGAAAAATACCTTTGAAATCAAAGTTTGGTTGGCCGATGGTTTAGCGTTCAGCGCCAAGCGACTAAGGAGGTAAGAGGCAAGAGGCAATAGTAAATACAAAAAGTGGCAGAGGCACAAAGGCACGAAGTCGCAATAGACAACAGGCAATAGTAAAGCAGCGCTAAGCGTTCAGCGTCCAGCGTTCAGCGTCCAGCGTATTGTATTAAACCCCCAACCCCCAACCCTCCGTATTTTTCTTTAACTTTACACTCCCGGAACATTAGCTCAGTTGGTTTAGAGCATTACTTTGACAGAGTAGGGGTCACTGGTTCGAGCCCAGTATGTTCCACACTACTCATATTTTTGATAAATACTATGCAAAAAACACAACATACACCTAAAGTATACGAACAATCTGAAACCGAAGTGCTTGTTAGTTCAGGCTTTGTATTGATTGTATGGAATGATGAAGTCAATACGTTTGAACATGTTATCAAAACATTAATTGAGGTTTGTGGACATGATCAAGAGCAAGCTGAGCAATGTGCTTTAATTATACACCAGAAAGGCAAATATGGTGTTAAGAATGGTGGATATGATGAACTTAAAGCTATGTGTGATATCATCACCGATAGGGGAATAGGCGCTACGGTGGAAGAGATGGTGGGGTGATGAAATTGGCCAGTTGGATTTAACGCTTGCCGCTTATCGCTTTGCACTTTTAGTAATCATTTTCACCTCATCAGGGTTCAATGCAGCATGTTTTGTGATCATAGATTTGATGAATTCATTTGATGCGCTTTGCTCTAATAGCGCTTTAATTTTTTCAGGTGAATTTTTTCTTGTTTTTACAGGTATAAATCCAGTAGCTAAAAAATCATGTTTATCAATCATGATACAACTGAGTTCATCTTCCGATCTGCCTTTGCCAAATACAACTAAGGCTGGCTCCTCAGATATTAATTTATGGATTGCCTTATCTACACGTTGGTTGTATTGCAATGCGTGTTTTTCATTTGATCAAATACCTATGCAAAATTTTTCTTCAACGCCAGTGCAATCAATCTTTTCATCTTGTAGGATACACATTTTCGGACATAGTCCGTGTTCTCTTACTAATTGA
>CANGBH010000034.1 GCA_947451935.1 Chitinophagaceae bacterium | reverse complement strand
TGGTCTACTGCACAAAATCTAGGGCCTACTATTAATACAGCTGGTGATGAGAGTTTTCCATTTATGCATGCAGATAATGAAACGCTTTATTTCACATCAAATGGATTACAAGGCTATGGTGGTACGGATATCTTCATGACTAAAAAAGGCTTAAATGATTTTGAAAAACCACTTAATGTGGGTTATCCAATTAATACCATAGATAATGAAGGTAGTTTGATTGTTACCGCAGATGGTAAGACAGCCTACTATGCAAGTGATCGTTCTGATTCAAAAGGAGGGTTGGATATTTATTCATTTGCATTGAGAGAAGGAATTCGTCCGGTGGAAACATCATGGGTTCAAGGCAGAGTCTATGATCAAAATACGAAAAGTGGATTGCAGGCTACTGTTGAATTGGTTGATGTGAAAACCAGGCGTATGGTAAGTCAAGTTCAAACGGATAGTGATGGGAATTATTTGACCACATTGCCTAAAGGCAAAACCTATGCATTTAGCGTGAATAAAAAGGGATCACTTTTTTATTCTTCTCAATTTGTCACCTCTGATAGCAGTAGTGAAAAGAATCAATCTATTGATATTCCATTGCAAACAATAAGTGTAGGAGCGAACGTAGTCTTGAAGAATATTTTCTATAATTCAGGCAAGTATGATCTGCTTCCAGAGTCTATTACAGAGTTGGAAAAACTCATCAGTTTGATGAAAGAGAATCCTTCACTAAAGATTCAAATTAATGGGCATACTGATAATGTTGGTAAGGATGCAGACAATTTAATCTTATCCGATGCTCGTGCTAAATCAGTAATCGCATACCTCATTGCAAAAGGAATTTCTGACACCCGTCTTTCATTTAAAGGATTTGGTGCTTCTGTGCCAATCGCAAAAAATGATACAGATGAAGGGCGTGCAATGAATCGAAGGACTGAGGCTGTTGTAGTTGCCAAGTAATTTCCATTGTTTTCTCCACTGATTTGAAAGAGTAAAAAACTTGGTATGGCCGCTATATGAACTATGCCATGTAGCGATGTAAGGGTAATTTACACCATACCGATTTTTATTGGCTATGGATGAAGAAATGCTTTTGTATCATGTTGCGCTTACTCAAATACCTCAAATAGGGGATATCCATATTGGGATTTTATTAAAACATTTTCAGCACCCAACTTTTATTTTTAAAGCAAAACGAAGAGATCTAGAACACATTCCAGGTATAGGTTCACTAAGGGCTACTTATATAAAATCATTTTCTGATTTCGATAAAGTAAAAAGGGAATTAGAGTTTGCACGCAAGAATAATGTTCAAATACTTATTAAAGGAACTTCCTCATATCCTTCAAGGCTTGAGGAATGTATTGATTCACCACATGTTTTGTATTATAAAGGAACGGCAGATCTTAACGTATTAAAATTGATAAGTATTGTCGGCACCAGATCACCAACTGAATATGGTAGAGAGCGAACGGTAGAACTTATTGCTTCACTTAAAAATCAGTCGGCAACCATAGTAAGCGGATTAGCCTATGGCATAGACACGATAGCGCATAAGGAGTCGTTAAAAAATAGTATTCCAACTCTTGCTGTGTTGGGTCACGGATTTAAGCATATTTATCCATATGCAAACAGAACACTCGCCTCCGAGATCTTAATTGACGGGGGATTACTAACAGAGTTTATGCATGATGTAAAACCAGACAAACAAAATTTTCCGAAGCGAAACAGAATTGTTGCAGGGTTATCCGATGTGGTGGTGGTTATAGAAAGTGGTGTTAAAGGCGGAAGTCTAATCACAGCTGATGTTGCGAACAGTTATAATAAAGATGTGTTGGCTTATCCGGGTAGGGCAAATGACGTGCGAAGTATTGGCTGTAATCAACTGATTCGGACAAATAAAGCCAATTTGATTACTTCTGGGAAAGAACTGATTGATTTTATGAACTGGGCTCCAATCAATGTTGATCGAAAACCCATTCAAATTGAAATGTTTTTGGCATTGGAAGAGAATGAACGATTGATTTATGAGCTTATTTCGGAGAAGCAACCCATCTCGCTAGATGATCTAAGCATCCTTACCGAATTGAGGCCTAGCATATTGGCAGCCATGGTTTTGTCGCTGGAAATGAAGGACTTAATCCATCCCATTCCAGGAAAACTGTATAAAACGGCTTCGAGGTAGGGTTTTTGAAAAATTTCTTATCTTCGCTCATGGCAACAAGAACTCGACAACTACCCCCCAAATTTTTTGGTGAAGGTTTAACCTTCGACGATGTACTCCTAGTACCTGCCTATTCTGAGGTATTGCCTAGGGAAGTCAACATTGTTACACACCTTACAAAGGATATCACTTTGAATCTTCCACTGCTTTCAGCAGCCATGGATACCGTAACGGAAGCGCCTCTGGCTATAGCCCTTGCACGTGAAGGAGGGATAGGTATTCTGCATAAAAATATGTCCATCGACCAGCAGGCTGAACAAGTAAGGCGTGTGAAACGTAGTGAAAGTGGGTTGATTATCGACCCAATTACCCTTCAAGTAGATGCAACAATCGCAGATGCATTAAAACTGATGAAGGATAATAAAATTGGAGGTATTCCAATAGTTAATGCTAGCAATAAATTGGTTGGAATACTCACAAACAGGGATCTACGATTTGAAACAAATAAGAGAAAGAAAGTAAGTGAGGTAATGACTTCAGAAAACTTAGTTACTGCTCCAGAAGGAACAGACCTAAGAAAGGCTGAAAAAATTCTTCAAAATTATAAAATTGAAAAATTACCGGTAGTAGGTAAAAGTGGTCAGCTAATCGGACTAATTACGTATCGTGATATTCTTCAATTACAAAGTTGTCCAAATGCAGTCAAAGATGATTTTGGTAGATTGAGGGTTGGCGCTGCTTTAGGCATCACCAAGGATATGCTTGATCGCACTGCAGCACTACAACATATTGGCGTGGATGTGGTTTGTTTGGATAGCGCACATGGACATACCAAAGGAGTTATAGATTCGTTGAAGTTGCTTAGAAAAAATTTCAAAAAGCTAAATATCATAGCAGGAAATGTAGCCACTGCTGCAGGAGCAAAAGCCTTAGCTGATGCTGGTGCTGACGGGGTGAAAGTGGGTATTGGTCCTGGTTCTATTTGTACCACACGTATTGTGGCTGGTGCTGGTGTACCTCAAATTACAGCCATTCTTGAAGCATCCTCTGCATTGAAGAAAATGAATGTTCCAATCATAGCAGATGGTGGTATTCGCTACACAGGCGATTTTGTAAAAGCATTGGCAGCAGGTGCTTCAGCGGTTATGATGGGAAGTGTTTTTGCAGGTGTAGAAGAAAGCCCAGGTGAAACCATCATTTACGAAGGAAGAAAATTCAAGCAATACCGTGGAATGGGATCAATTGGCGCAATGCAACAGGGTAGCAGTGATCGTTATTTTCAAGATGTTGAAGATGGATTGAAAAAACTAGTTCCTGAAGGTATTGAAGGTCGAGTTCCATACAAGGGAAGTTTAAGTGAAGTGATTACGCAATATGTAGGTGGATTAAGAGCAGGTATGGGATATTGTGGAGCAAAAAATATTCATGTGTTGCAAGATGCACAGTTTATCCGCATTACTGCAGCCGGTATGAAAGAAAGCCACGCACATGATGTTGCCATCACGAAAGAATCTCCCAATTACAGCCGTTAATTTTTTTTCATGAAGGGCATCAAACGTGCGATTTCCATTTTTGTTTTTGGATGCATTATGATGCAAGCATCTGCACAGTCGGATAGCTGTAAACTTCGTATAAGCTTACTCACCTGTAGTCCGGGTTCGGAATTGTATTCTGTCTTTGGGCATAGTGCGTTGCGAATCATTGATTCTACAGTAGGTACAGATATCGTATACAATTTTGGCACCTTTAATTTTGGAGATCCAGATTTCTATTCAAAGTTTGTGATGGGCCGTTTAATGTATTATGTAGATCAAGAAAGTTTTTCCAGTTTTAAGGCTGAATATGAATATGATCGTAGAGGAATTATTGAGCAGGTGTTGTCATTTAACTGCGCAGAAAAAAAATCAATTCAAGAAAAGCTATTCATCAATGTCCGCGAAGAAAATAAGTATTACAAATATGATTTTCTGAAAGACAATTGTACCACGAGGCTTAGGGATATTATTTTTGGGGTTAGAAACCAACAAGCTTATCGTGCGGTATTTGTAACTAAAACCAACTCAAGCTACCGTGATTATTTGCATGTCTATTTAGATAAGGCAAATATGGCTTGGACTAAATTAGGAATTGATTTATTGATAGGCTTAGATGGAGAGCAGATCATGAATTCCAATGAAGCCATGTACTTGCCTGACTATTTGATGAAAGGGGTTTCTGCTTCCGAAGGACGTGGTGTTAAACTAGTCTTGGCTGAAAATAATTTACTCCCAGATCTTCAGTCTAAATCGAATGATAATCCATTTATACAAACACCACTATTTTTTTTCCTACTACTCTTTGTTTTTTATATAGTGATTGGAAACCTAAAATCAGTTCGATTTGAAAAAATAAAAAGAATACTTGATGTACTTCTTTTTTCCCTAACAGGCTTACTAGGTTTCGTTTTACTGTTTATGTGGCTAGGAACTGATCATGTGAGTTTTCGACACAATGTTAACCTAATCTGGGCGATGCCATTAAATGTAGTTGCAGTCTTTTTTTTGGGAGATAAGAATGCGAGATTCAAAAAGTATTTTTTATACTACAGCATCCTCACGCTTTTTGTTATTCCTTTGATTTTTATCTTGCCAGAAGCAATTAATCCAGCATTGTATCCACTAATTATATTGTTGTCTTATCGGTCATGGATCATAGGTAGAAATGATAAGAAGACGTTAAAGCAATCAGTTTAATTATATTAAGAATTGTTTTGAAGATAAATAAGGAAACAAAGATTTAATTTTAAGTCTTGATGCCTTTTGGTTTGTAGATTAAATATTCTTTTTTGAAAAAGCATGTCATTATATTTTTTATTCTTTTGATGTCTGTGCTTCCAGCATTGGCAAAACACATTGCAGGTGGTGAAATGACCTATACCTATTTGGGTAGTAATGGTTCAAATACAAGAGGCTTATATAGAATAACATTAAAGCTCTACCGAGATTGCCATAGTGACGGTGCTGAGTTGGATGCTGCTGCACGTATTACAATATATCCAACAGGCTCTAATTTTTTTGTGTTTAATAGAGATATAGATCAAGATAGTGTCAAGACTGTGTCTTTGTCAAAGCCTGATGCGTGCATTAATAATCCGCCTGATATTTGCTACCAAATTGCATATTATAATGTTGAGGTCGAACTTGATTTTCTCCCTAAAGGATATGTTGTTTCTTATCAACGTTGTTGTAGGGTAGAAAATATCTTCAATATAAATCGCTCTGAAGACGCTGGGGTAACGTATACAACAAGCATTCCTGGTACTGCAGATGTGGCAAATGCCCCTGCCAATAGTACTCCTGTTTTCAATACAAGTGACACCGTGATTATTTGTTCGAATAATTACTTTACCTATGATTTTGGCGCATCCGATGCGGACAAAGATCAATTGGAATTCAGATTTGCAGACGCTTTTCATGGAGGAACAAAGGATTGGCCAATGCCTGATACAGCTAATGCGCCACCATATACATCAGTTGTATACAACTTTGGTTTTTCTGCTCAAACTCCACTAGGTCCAAATGTTACAATTGATCCTCTAACAGGTATTATTTCAGGAGTAGCTCCGGTTCAAGGGATCTATGCACTTACCGTTGCAGTGTTTGAGCGGCGTAATGGTAAACTAATAAACATACACCGTAAGGATCTTCACTTACAGGTATCTAATTGTAGTATAGCCAAAGCAGAATTGAATACAAATTACATCAATTGTGAAGGGTCAACACTGAATTTTCAAAATTTAAGCAATAGCCCATTAATCAAATCGTATGCTTGGGATTTTGGTGTAACCACAGCCATTGATGATACGTCAATACTAGCAACTCCAAGCTATACCTTTAGTACACCAGGCGAATATACAGTTCGACTCATTACCAATAAAAGTCTGAGGTGTTCTGACACGGCCTATGCTACAGCTAAAATTTGGCCTGGATTTTTAGCGAATTTTAATGCCATACAAACATGTGTTGGTGTTCCATTTGTTTTTGATGATGCATCGCAAACCGTCTATGGCACATTAAATAAATGGCATTGGGATTTTGGTGATGCTGCTGTTAATTCAGATACTTCCTTACTCAAAAATCCTTCTTATATCTTTCCTGCCAAAGGAAAATATGATGTTACGTTAATTGCTGGAAATGATAAGGGTTGCCTTGACACCTTGGTTAAATCAATTCTAGTAGATGACAAACCATACCTAAAAATAAGTGGCGATACAATTATGTGTACTCAAGATGGTGCACTTCGATTGAATGCAATAGGAACAGGTAATTATCAATGGACTGGAGATAATATAATTGGGAGTGCTACTGTTCAAAATCCTCTTGTTAGTCCAACTGTACCAACAAGATATAGCGTAACGTTGACCCAAGCTCCAGGTTGTTTTAATTCTGCTAGTGTTTTTGTTGATGTTCGATCTTTCGTCAGTTTGCACGCAGGAAATGATACTACAATATGTTTAGGAGATAGTATTCTATTAAATCCGATTTCGGATGGTGTATCCTATGCATGGACACCTATGTCTACAGTCACCTCTCCGGCAATGAAAAAAACATGGGCTAGGCCTACCGAAACAACTCGCTATGCTGTACTGGCTAAAATTGGAACTTGTCAGGCGTTGGATGGGTTTGTGGTTACAACTGTCCCTTATCCAGCAGCCAATGCAGGTATAGATACGTTGATCTGTTTTGGAAAGCAAGTGCAATTGCATGCCTCTGGAGGGGGACAATATTTATGGTATCCATATTATACACTAGATGATAATACAGTGCAAGATCCAATTGCTTCTCCTGTATCAACTACTTCATATGTAGTAGGCGTATTTGATAATAAAGGATGTCCCAAACCTGCATATGATACCGTTTTGGTAGAAGTGGTACCACCTGTAAAAGCTTATGCAGGAAATGATACAGCTGTTGTAATAGGTCAACCACTGCAATTGGATGCATCAGGTGGTCAACAGTTTCAGTGGATCCCTTCAGATTTTTTATCCAATGCTAGCATCTCAAATCCTATAGCACGATTAAATAGTGATATTCAATATATCGTAAAAGTATCCACTCGAGGTGGCTGTTTTGCGTACGACACATTGAATGTAAAAGTATATAAAACGCCTCCTGAAATTTTTGTACCAACAGCCTTTACGCCCAATGGGGATGGCTTAAATGATAACCTTATTCCAATTCCTGTAGGCATTGTATCCATTGAATATTTCAGAGTATATAACCGATTTGGTGAGTTGGTATTTAGTACGAGCTCTATTGGTAAAGGGTGGAATGGCGTATACAAAGGCAGGGATCAAGGGAATGAATCTTTTGTTTGGCAGGTTCTCGGGAAGGATTATCTAGGTAGACCTTTATATAAAAAAGGAGAATCAACATTGATTCGTTAACTCACTTAGAATTAAAATTAATTTAAAAAAAATCATAGTATTTGTATGAAGAGAAAAGTATTGGTAACTGGCGCTAGCTCTGGTTTTGGTAAATCTATTGCACAAAAATTTGCTGCTTCTGGAGATGATTTATTCATTACTGGAAGAAGAGTTGAATTACTTAATGAACTTAAAGAGGAGCTGATAGCACAGTATGGTGTATCAGTAACGGTCTTGGTTTTTGATGTTCAACAAAAAGAAGATGTATTTTCTACCTTATTCAATAATCCAGATTTAAACGATTTAGATATCCTTGTAAATAATGCCGGTCTAGCATTAGGTCGCGATTTATTCGACGAAGCCGATATGGATGATTGGGAAACTATGATTGATACGAACGTTAAAGGCTTACTTTATGTAACCAAAGCAGTGCTTCCTAATTTCATAAAAAGAGGAAAGGGCCATATAATCAATATTGGTTCAACTGCCGGGAAGGAAGTATATGAGCGAGGTAATGTGTATTGCGCAACGAAAACTTCTGTTGAGGTTTTAAGTCAAGCCATGCGTATTGATCTTTTACGCCATAAGATAAAAGTCACTGTCGTACATCCTGGTGCAGCAGACACAGAATTCTCCATTGTTCGTTTTAAAGGGGATGAAGAAAAAGCAAAGTCTGTATATGATGGCTACACACCTCTATATGCTGATGATGTGGCTGACACCGTTCATTATTGTGCTAATCTTCCTGAACATGTATGCATCAATAGTGTGGTGATGACATGTACTGCACAAGCGAATTCGATGTATTTGTTTAAATAGGCGTGAGATCACGGATGTGAGATGTTAGTATTTTGGCTGTTTCTCACGTCTCACGTCTCACGTCTCACGTCTCACGTCTCACGTCTCACGTCTCACGTCTCACGTCTCACGTCTTACTGCGCTAACGATATCCTAATCTGCACCCCACCTCGTGTGTTCACGGAAGGAGCAGCATTGGAAATGTATGGGTTGATTCTACGCTGATCAAAGTACAATTGTACATTTACTCTATTACTCAACACGTAATCAATCGTTGGACGAATGCTAAGAATACGTTGTCCTCCTGTTGCAAAGGCATTTGATTGATCAAGTCTTGAATTTGAATTGATATCATCTCGGATGCTGAAATCGAGCGCGAATGTTAAATCATTATCTAACTTACTGCTTGCTTCTTTTTTACCAAGTTTAAGTTTGAATGGTAAAGGCATTCCTCTTTTCCTCCAGCGCATTCCAAAGGTAATTTCCGTTGATCTTACTTCACTAAGCTGAAGGTCGATAAGGCTCATGCTAAGTGTTCGTGATTTTCTGTATTCAAATCTACCAGATAGTTGTCCTGGCGTAGTGAAATCAATTCCAATCAATGGGGCAAATTGTTCTTGTATGGATAGATTTGGAACAAGGAAGTACGGCACATAGTTTCCTGAAATAGTATCAATGAATGAGGGGAATCCATACATTAACGTGTCTTGGAACAACAGCGCAGAGTTGAAACTATTCATGCTTAAGGTACTGTTATACCCATGAGTGATGGTGAAATTAGTAAAGTACTGTTGTAGGCTTTCTATTCTACTGATACCATTGTAGGTAAGTCGCCAGTTTGGCTTTGGTAGGTAACCACTAAACGGATTTGATTTTACGGTATTGGTTTGACCATTTTTTAATAAGGAAATTTGATTAGGATCCTTGTTCGTATAGGCTGCAATAAATGCAGGAATCAATACATCTTGTGAATACCTTCCATACCCTGTGTAATACCCATCTGCTCCAACTGTTTTGCTATATGGGTTTTGCTCCCCAAGTCGTTTTGATAAGATGCTTCTGTTTTTTTCAAATTGCTTGAACGTCTCACTCGTGTTGTTTGCATTGAATTTTTTAAATAATGTTTGGAACGATACATAGCTTATGCTAAATCCTCCACCAGAGTAGGGACTTAATGAATGGAAATCACCAGTGCCAACAGTATCCTTAAAGAGTGTTGAGAAGTTTTTTGAAAGGCTCTTGTCAAGATTCAAGTCAATCATTAAATCTCGTATAGGCTCTACTTGAGCAGTTAAGTTTAGTTTCTTCTCGTATGACTGCAAGAATAAATTATTGAGTAACGGGTCTTTTGTAACGAGTCCTTTTTTGCCAATTTTATCAAGCCATTGTTGATTGGGTTGTTTGCCCATAATGAAATCCATACCAGGAGCCATGCTCTTCCAATTTTGCCCTAAGAATTTAGTGCTATCTGTATAACCAGGCAATAATGTGCTTCCTCCTTCATTGTAGGTTGCTCCAACTCGTTTAACGGCAGTTAATATTTTGAGTATCGCTTTTTCAGTAGGCGACAAGATGATTTCTTTTCTTTCTTTTGGTTGTTTTTCTTTCAACGCCTTTTCTTGAGCTTTTCTTTCTTTTTCGATTCGATCTTGCTCTTCTTTTTCTTTTTTCTCCTTTCGCTTATCCTCAAGTGTCTTTATTGTTTTTCCTTGAACGATGACCGTATCTTTCTTTATCCTAAATGCACCCGGTTTGCTTTTCTGCATACTTGGATCAAAAATATCTGGCAATGAATACAATCCAGCATTGATTTTGTTTTGATCTGGCTGAGTCACTTGTTCATTAACCTTAACTTCATCTGCTTTTTTAGTTACGTTAACCTTAGGTTCTTTCGACTCTCTTTTTTTATTTTTCGAATTTTCTTTTGGTTGTTTTTGAGTGCTTTTTTGAGCAGATGGCGTTGGAGGGGCATTATCGATTGCTCTCAATAATTTTGATTTGTTGTAAAGCTGAGCAAAATTCATTTCAAGTGTACCACCTGTTTGCCCACTGTTTTGTATCGTATTGCCGAGGCTTAATGCAAGCCTTGATGCGCCAATCCAATTGTAAGTAGTTCGGTAGGCCACATTAACCGTTGTCCAATCCAGCACTGGAATGGAATTAGTAGGTAAGTTATAAGTCAAGTCTGTACTTTGGTTATAAATGGTATTTCTTCCACCCTTCAAAAAATTCTGTGTCACAGAGTCACGTTTAGGCCTTGAGTCAATTCGACCAAAGGGTTCGTCTACACGTGAATTATTCAATGCCTTGAAATCCATGTTTAATGATTTCGTGAGGTCCCAACGCAGGTTGTAGTTCCTGTCGACTACAAAATATTTATCGTAGGTTTCAGGAATTTTGAATTTACCACCCCCGATATTCCTTGGGAGGATTGCAGCGAATTGTCTACGTGTATCCACTCTAACGCCAATCAATGAGGGGAGTGGATTGAAATTCACGTTGCGGATGAAATCAAGCCAAGGAGTTTTGATTTTGATTAATTTTTTTAGCGGCTCTATGTACTTGGGTTGCGTATTGTAATTGTAGCCAACACCTCCCTGCGTTTTATTGATCTGATTACTTTCAATTAATGGATTATGCTGTCTAGTTTCAGTCAACGAATAATTAAAATCAAAATTGGAAATGCTCCATAGTTGCACTTTTTTATTTTGTTTTTGTGTGAATCGAACATTCGTGAAGTTGATGGTTTTGAGTCCAATATAATCTACAGCCTCATTTCGTATAGAATCTCTTAATGAATTATATGTTCTTAATTTTTGCTTTAATGTGATGTCTTTGTCGAATGGATCGTATTTCGGACTGCTAATAATTTGTGAGATGTTTGCAAAGAAGGGGATTTCAATACCTATCTCTTTAGGAAGTAGTTTTCCTAACTGAAGATTAATCGACGCATCAACTTGTTTAAGGTCGTCTCGATACCGATCATTAACGCGTTGCTCTAGTTGACCAAATCCAGCTGTATGTATATTGGTCGACATAGAGACTGAACCTAAATCGGATAGTTGAACATTCATTTGCCCAACAGCTGCCCATCCGCCATTTTCATCTAACCCAGATAACCGAAGTTCATTCACCCATATTTCCGTAGCAATGGCATTACCACCTCCACCTTTAGGGTTTTCCATACCAAGGAGAATGCCTTTCACTTCTCCTAAATTCGGATTTCCCATGATGGAGAATGTTTTACCATCAATTTGAGTTCTATAAATCGCTGAAGGATTATTTGTGTTTAAGTTTCTTTCATTTTTTAACCTAACCAAATCAGCTAAATAAAAATTTAATTCGTTTTCAGATGGCCATATCACTTTTTCATCTGTTGTACCGAAGTCCGTTATTTTTAGTGGGTACTTAATTTCATAATAGTTGTTGATGTAGTCATTACCTAGTCGAACAACTGCGTATACATCGCCATTTTGAAGTTTATTGTATTCTCTTAAACTTTCTGCATGATAAAACATGGAGAGTTTTGAATACTGCCTAAGGTCGTGATTGAATCCTTTGAATACAGCCCTGCCATCTCCATCTTGTAAGTTGATGACACGCATACTGAGTGATTGCTCATTCTGTAAAATATTGATGCCGCCATTACTTAGGGTTTGTACACGTTCAATACCAGGAGGCGTTCTGTACGGTATAGGATCTCTGCGGTCATTCTCTTCAATGTTCACTGATGAAACATTAAACTGTGTGCTGCTGTTGGCTAGATCAATTGGCTTATATGTTCCGGTTGTATCGAGGTCATAAGAGAATCTTCTCCAGTTGTTTCGTACTAACTCCATTTTAGCAAAACGCAACACGACAGAATCGGTGAAGTCTGTCATGTACATCCTAAAGAATCGAATGGATTTAAAGTCTGGTATATCGCCAACTTTTTTATTGTATGCTGAAATAGGAACCCTGAATTGATACCATATTTGATCTTGCTTAGAACCATCAGCCAAGGTGATGCTCACACTTTTTTTATCTGCAATAAAATTGCTTCCCACTTGCATGCTGAGGTCACCCGATGGTTTTAGATCAATTCGATATTGGAAGTATTCTTCCGATTCATTTAGTGTATTATCTCTGTTTAAATCTTCTCCATCAGGATACATGGTGAAGGCAGATGCAAAGTTGGCACCTGCTTTTGCTACAGGAGAATTTCCTTGTGGGTTATTGAAATTTTTATAACGTGTTAAGATGCCAGCGTTCTCTTGGTCGTAGGTCTCATCACGATAGTATTTAAAGTTATCACTAGACGGATCTTTTGAAGCATCAGTATAGGCTTTTGAATTTAAGCCATAACGCGTTGCCATTTCATTTAAGTAATCTGCCCGCTTTTTTAATTCAGCTGAGTCAGTCATTCCATCAAATCCAACATCCTGGAATTTTCTATCTGCTGGTTCGTTACTGAATCCTTGTGTTATTTGAATTGGGTTGAGTGGAACATTGCCCCATGTTGATGAGCCAGTAGCTGCAGGTATCGTTGGAGTAGGTAAACCATTTTCATAGAATCTTCTGGAATCTTTTAATATGTCCTCTGAAATATTGCCGAGGTTTAAGTAAAGTGAACCACCAGATTTATTTGTTCCATCTATAAAAGGATCAAGCATCCAAAAATCAACAAACTCAATATTGGCACTTTCGAAATCTGTTTGGTCGATGCCTCTCATGATTCCACCCCAACGTTTGTTTGGATTTTTTAATTCACCACTGCTCTCAATATTAGTAGCATCAAAGTTGTATGGCCCTTTCTCTTTTGGATAGTATGCCATGTCGAAAGTCACTAATTGCGCTTGACCAAAGTCTGGTGTTCTTCTAGGGAAAATTTCTTGTTGCCCCACGCTACGTACACGAGCATCAGAAAGTTGCTTCAAATCATTGCGCAGTGGATTATTTGTATTTCTTTTTTCTTGCAATACCGGCTCAATATTATACCAAGCAATTTTTGCTCTGTTTTTACCATACTCCACATCATCAAATAATTCTGCTTCAGGGAATAATACATTGCCAGCACGATCGGTTGCGCCTTTAGGTGTTGATGCTAAGGTCCAACCAATGATTGGAAAGCGAAGGTCAATACTGGATTTTGTTCCTTCAAAATCATCGAGATAAACCAACCCTTCACCACCTTTTCCAATTTGGGGAGCATGACCAGGTTTCATCTTGGCTGCTTCTGCTGATGCATTGATGCTTGATGGCGCTTTCGCTTCATAAAAGGGAAGCTTGCTCAAGAATTTATTTAACCTTGGCAGTTCACTATTATAGTTCATATCAATTCCAGTCATGGAATTTCGTATTGGATCAGATCCATATTCCATCTTGGTGAAAAATGGACGTTCACTTAATCGAACCATGGTACCACCAACTGAAAACTTTTTGTTGAACAGATAATCCCAACGCAAACCTGAGTAGGTACGTTGTTGAACACCAAATGTTGCATTGTTTTCAAATTGCACATTAACGGGTAATCCGGAATTTTTAATAGCACTATTGATGACACGCAATGTTCCTGATATGTAGTCTATCGTATAGTCAATATTTTCTTGTAATGTTTGCCCGCCTGCTGTAACCGTAACAGAGCCTGGTGGAATATTGAATGCATTCAATGAAATTTCTCCACTTGTGCCTCCTGAAGATTTTGATGTACCTCGAATTAAAAATCGATTAAGGTTTGCATAGGTTTGTGCAATGGCTTTGATCGTATCATAAAGAGGGTAGTACAAATATTTGCTTCTTAGAGTAGGATTGGTTGTAAAGGCATCATCCAAGTCATGTCCAAATGGCTCGAGTACTGGGAAGATGGCACGACTCTGGTATGAGTTTATTGTATAACCTTCCACAAAATCAAATACACCATCTGGTTGTGGGTCGTTTTGATTATTTAGTCGATCTAAGTTCAATAACGTAAGCAATGGAACGCCGGCTTTATCTCCTTCAGGAAGGTATCTCTTTTCACCAGCTCCAGGTTCCTGATACAATACATTGAATTGAAAGTCTGATCGCTCAAGTTGACCTGATCCAACAGGATAAATATTTTTCATCATCAAATCCCATATGGGAAGAGAAGTGCGTTGTGATGTAGCCTTTAAGAGTTTAAGGAATAATACTTTTTGTACACCACTGGTTGAATCTACCGGTACATCTTGTGCAAACTCACCCACTTGATATACTTTTCCATTGACTGTATATTGATATGCTACAGCAAGTACTTCGTCCGACTGTAACATCACATTCAACGAAATAAAACCGAGTTGTCGGTTGAAATAATATTGCGTTGTATCGAGTTTGCGTGCAAAGGTTTTTTCAAAATCACGTACAGGCTTGAGGCCAAGTCCATTCAATGCATTGACAACTTGTACTGGATTTCTATTGTTCGGATTACCTGTAACTTTTCTGTACAAATCATTTGTTGCATTGGATGGGTATACTGACCCAGGTGCTACATTAATAACGGGTGGCTTTTGGTATGGATTATTTTCTGCTAAGTCCATCAAACCCACTACATCTCTTGTATTGGCATTTGTACCATTTCTATTCGTTACCCAAACCTCCATCCTCAATAATTGCACTTGTGAGTTGATGATGGGCAGGTTCTTCATTGCCTTATTGTAGTTGTTCCGAAAATACTGCGCCAATAAAAAGTGTCTATTCTCTTCATATTCATCGGCCTTGATTTCAAATGGGGTAGTGCTTGATCCACCTTTGAAGCCAGCTGATTGCCGTTGTGAACGCTGACTAGCGAATACTGTAGAAATCCAAAGTTTTCCGAATTGCAATTGTGTTTTGACGCCAAATAACTGTTGAGCTCCCGGTATCAAAGTGCCCTTTGCTGGGAAAGAAGTATTACCGATCTCAATTTTTTTGAAAATGTCTTCAGCACCTCCTGTATAGTCTAATTTTAACTGATTCTCAAAGTCAAATGTAGAACGCGTATTATAGCTTATTGGAAATTTCATTTTATCTCCAATGTTTCCAATCACATTCAAATTAACGGCAGGATCAAAATCTAAACCACCATTTTTTCTTGCGCGTTCAGGCAGTGTAGGGTTCTTGATATTTTGACCTTGATACCCTGCGGTTATGGTTACTTCACCTTGCGGACGAATATCAATCTTTCCAGTTCCAAAAAGTCTATTGAACAATTCATCCGTCATGTTGAGTTTTGGCTTAACCAATTTTCTATTCAATAAACTGGATGTATTTGCTCTCTTTTGAAAATAATCTGTTTCCGCTTTTCTGGCTTGTATTCGCATGAAGTCGTCGAAACTAAGTGAGGTAGGCTTTCGGTAATATTTTCCACCAATTTTTTCTACGATATAATACTCCTTGGTCTTGGGATCGTACGTGATGGAATCTGTTAAATTCGATGGGTCTGTTAAGTCGAATGAATTTCGTCTTGGTGATGAAAAGGCATCACCCCTTCTATCTTGGATGGGAAAGCGTAAGCTATCGTTACCTGGAATGCTATCCTGAAGGGAATGAATAGTGAACTTATTGGAAATGAGAATTTCCTTAGCCTGAACAAGGTTGGCTAAGGAAAGAAAAGCTACAATAAAAGTTATCTGATTGAATAACTTCTTCAAAATCAATAAGGTGTATAGTTCTTTTAAATAAACTGGAGTGATTTTTTGATCAATAATTCAAGTGTCAACTCTTCTGTTGCCCCTGTTTTTGCCTTTTTTAAGGCGGCTTCTGCCGAGTTTCGTTGAATTCCCAGTGCTATCAATGCATTTAACGCATCATTGTCCAAGGTATTGTGTGTAAAGCCCTGATTTACAACATCATTTCCTGTTTTTACCATCTTGTCTCGGAGCTCAAGGATAATCCTTTCGGCCGACTTCCTACCTATGCCTTTTATTTTTTCTAATGCTACCGTATTTCCAGAGGCTATGGCGCTACTCAATTCGTGGGGTAACATGGAAGAAAGCATCATTCTTGCGGTTGATGCACCCACTCCATTTACGTTGATTAATTGAATGAAAAGTAGCTTTTCGGCAAGCTCTGCAAAGCCAAATAAGGTATGGCCATCTTCTTTAATTTGAAGATGGGTGAGTAGTGTTCCTTGTTTTAATTCTTGAATTTTTGAATAGGTATTCAAACTGATCTGCACTTCATATCCAACTCCTTGAACATCAATGTGTACATAAGAAGGTGTCTTGGTTGTAAACGTACCGGTTAGGTAGGCTATCATGGAGGATGGTTTGGTATAACAAAGGTAGGGATTTAGCCAATAGCAGTTGTCGATAATGACTTAATAATCAATCGGTCATAATTCATATTTTTTCCTTTTCTATTATCTAACTACTAACATCTAACTACTAATATCTAACTACTAACGCCTAACTACTAACGTCTAACTACTATAACCTAACTTTGCCCCCGAATAAATGACTATGGAGCAAAAAATTACCGCAGCCATTACCGCAGTGGGTGGATACGTGCCAGAAGAGAGATTGACCAACGCAGACCTGGAAAAATTGGTTGATACGAACGATGAATGGATTAAAACCAGAACTGGAATTACAGAGCGAAGAATACTAAGGGGAGAAGGAATGGCCACATCCGATCTTGTGGTTCCTGCTGTTAAGGATCTTTGTGAAAGACGGGGTATAGATCCCAATGAAATTGATTGTCTTATCGTTGCTACGGTGACTCCCGACATGATGTTTCCCAACACAGCTAATATCACCTGCGATAAATTGGGGATTAAAAATGCATGGAGTTTTGATATGCTAGCTGCATGTTCTGGATTTCTTTATGCATTAACCACAGGGGCTGCTTTAATAGAAAGCGGTCGATATAAAAAAGTGGTTGTAGTGGGTGCAGACAAGATGAGTGCGATTGTAGATTATACAGACAGAACGACCTGTATCATTTTTGGTGATGGAGCCGGTGCAGTTTTATTAGAACCCAATACAGCTGGTTTTGGCGTGATGGATAGTTTATTGAAGTCGGATGGCGGTGGAGGAAAATATTTATATATGAAAGGTGGTGGTTCATTGAATCCGGCAAGCGCTGAAACCATTGCAGCAAAACAACATTATATTTTTCAAGATGGACAACCAGTATTCAAATTTGCTGTTACCGGAATGGCGGATGTAGGGTTTGAGTTGATGGAACGAAATCACTTGACAGCAGACGATGTTGCATGGCTTGTACCACATCAAGCAAACAAGCGCATTATTGATGCAACTGCTCGTCGCATGGGACTTCCAGACGAAAAGGTGATGATGAATATTGAACGTTATGGTAATACTACTGCAGCTACCATACCACTTTGCTTATGGGATTTTCAAGATAAAATTAAGCAAGGCGATAACATTGTGCTTGCCGCTTTTGGTGGTGGATTCACGTGGGGTGCTACGTTGGTGAGGTGGGGGAGCTAGAGTTGGGAG
>CANGBH010000033.1 GCA_947451935.1 Chitinophagaceae bacterium | reverse complement strand
GTTTAATGTTGATGCCGTTGAGTTAGATGAAAGAATGCATGAAGTGGCTTCCAACTACTTCAGCCTTAGTAATAATGTAAACGTAATTATCGATGACGCAAGGCATTATATAGAAACAGCAAATAAAAAATATGATCTAATCTTCTTTGATGTCTTTAAGGGAGATATAATACCTGCCCATGTACTCACGCTTGAATGCTTTGAGAAAGTAAAGCAATTACTAAATCCGAATGGCATGGTAGTTGTAAATTTTAATGGGTTTTTGAAAGATGAAATTGGTAAACCCGGTCGATCAATTTTTAAAACACTTAAGGCATCTGGTTATGAAGCCATGATTCTTCCAACTCCTGGACAAGAGAGTGAACGTAATAATTTATTTATTGCAACGACACAGCACATTAAATTAGATAGTTTGAGGTCTACGCTTCTTTTCAAAGGGCTGCCCATGAATATGGATTCCTTATTGGTGAATCCCAGCTCAATGAATTTAAAAGATGCCGTTGTGCTATTTGATGACAAACCAATTTTAGAACGCTTAAATATCCCTGCAGCAAATCATTGGAGAAAAGATTATCAGAAGGTTTACTTTTCATTATTCTCGGAAGCAGGAATCCCATTGTTTCAATAGATTATTATTCAGATACATAATAATAACCTGACAAATGCGTTTTTGTGATAGTATTAGATAATGAATATTGGATTGATGAAATGTAAGATATTGATATTCATCATTTTAAAAACACATTTTTTAATACTTAATTTCTTTAAAAGCAAAGAAAATTTACACCAAAAACTTGCAAAACTTGATTTAAGCACATATTTTTACAAGCATCCCAATTTTGTAGGAGTCCCTACATGATTGTTTTTCAATCCAATCCAACCGAATTTCCAATCCTTTATTGTACCCAGAAGCTTATTTCTGAAATGAAAGTTTTAGAAATTGACGATATATCCAACCCTTGTTTAACCACCTTTTCATCATCAGTTATCATAAGTTAATTCATCAACATGAAAACTCTTTTAAAGAACATCTGTTCTGCCCTGCTTTGTATCCTTTCAACAGGCGCTTTCTTTACCGCAACCGCACAGAAAACGGTTACATTTTCACACCCTAATTCAGGTAAATGGATCGTTCCATCAGGAGTGACTTCTATTGCTGTGGAAGTTTGGGGCGCTGGTGGTGGTGGTGGTTCAGTAGCTGGAAATAAGCCTGGAGCAGGTGGCGGTGGCGGTGCGTATGCAGGTAAAACATTGACAGTTACGCCTGGTGATTCTATATATTTTGTAGTAGGACATGGAGGAGTGGGTGCAATGGGCATTAGGGCTGGTGAAAATGGTGGTTTAAGTAGTTTTGGAACATTATCAGCAGATGGTGGATTTGCTGCAACTGGAAATGTTGCAGGTGCAGCTGCTGCTGCAGGATCTACTGGAAATATAAATCATTCAGGAGCGTCTGGCGGTAATGCGGCTGATATAAGTGATAATGGTGGTGGTGGTGGTGGTGCTTCTGGAAATAGCGGAGCAGATGGTTTACCTGGTTCCTCCAATGCAGGTGCAAATGGTGGAAGTGGCGGTATTGGAGCTGATGGTGGTGGCAGTGGTGGAAATGGAGGAAACTTAAATGAAACTGGCATATTTGGTGCTCAACCTGGTGGTGGTGGTGGTGGTGAAGGCGGCACAGGTGCTGCTGGATCAGACCAAGCTGCTGATGGTGGAGATGGCCAAATTAAAATTACATATTCGTGCTCTACACTATTCAGTTTAACAGCTACTGCTGGAGCTGATACCTGTGCAAATAACGTTGCACTCATTTCACTTTCTGCTGATGCAGCAAATCTTCCTGTTGGAAGCTATACCGTTACATATGATCTTTCTGGGACAAATGTAGTTAGCGGATCTACTGCATTAATGACAGTAGAAACGGCTGGTGTAGGCAGGTTTTATACATACGCTTTATCTAATACAGGCACTACAATTATTACGATTACATCATTGATGAGTGGTGGCGGTGGAGGAAATGAGGGTTGTTCTTCTGTGATTAGTTCAGGAAATACAGCCTCATTTAATTTGAATGCAGCACCTATTCCAACGTTTATTGAAAGTCCAAGTGCTACAACTCCGCTTAATACTACAGTAGTATATACAACTCAATCTGGTCAGTCAAATTATGTTTGGGTAATTCCTGGCAAAAAGAATGTTGATTATACCTTGATTTCACCTCTTAAGATTACGGCTTCTACATATAGCATTTCGCTTCAATGGAAGCGCGGTGGTTCAAAACTTGTTCAAGTAAACTATACTAGCACAGGATGTTCAGGAGCATCTCCTGCATCATCTGTTACGGCAGTTCCTGAAGTAATTTATACAGGAGCGTTTATAGTAGATATGGGACAAGCCACGCAGACCATTGCAAATGGTTTAAAGCCTTATGGAATGATATATGATTTGATTAAAAACTATCATGTTCCAGTTCGTTGGGTTATCAACCAATCTAAGGCCGCTGATGGAATTGATTTTCAGTACAATTCTACCGATTATAAAGGAGGAACATTTATCATCCTTCCTGAATACAGAAGCCCAGAGGTAAATAGCCGTATTGCATACTGGCAGGGATTAGGTGTTATTGGTGAAACAACAACCTCTGATTTTGCTATCGATTATTCCATTACGCTTAACTCATATCCAAGGTGGGCAATCAATACCCAAAACTCGTCTATCCCAACTTCTTATTTAGTTAACGCAGGAATTAACTTAACTGACTTCCCCGAAGCTTATTATTATAGCAATGCGAATTCATTAGGTGCCTGTGATGACTTGTTTATCATGCCACACTCAAACCCAACTTGGGCAGAGCATGGTAACTTATGGAATTGGAATTTGAATTTCAAAGGAAGCATATGGGTATCTTGTATCTCTGGTAGCTTACTAGAGAACTTGGTGAATCCTGCAGATAAATCTCAACAAACAAATTTCCTTTCTATCAAGGATCCATCAGTGAGCTTATCTAGTTTAGCTTCGGGAAACTATGCCTACAGCAATAGCTTAAAATTATGGTGGGATCATCATGATGCCACACCGCCGTATATACATTTCCTTCCTTCTGATCCCATCTCTCAATTTATGGGAACCGTAGATACCTCACAAACGTTTGGTTCAGAGCAGATCTATGTTCCACGTCAAACAGGAGGAGTAGCACGTTGGAGACCAGGAGCACAAATCATTTCTTACGATCCAACACAGCACGATGTTGCAAGTGTGAATCCTGATCTAAGCAATGCTGCAGCAGCTGTAATATATGGTCGTGGATTTGATGATCCAAACAGGGGATATGTTATGTATGAAGCAGGTCACAACCATGCGGCATCTGAGGATGGACCTCATGTTGCTGGACAGCGTGCATTTTTAAACTATTCATTTTCTCAGGCAAACGATAAAGTTCCTTCATTGTCTTCTTCAGCACAAACAAGCGATCGAGTTTGGATTTCTGGAGCCATCAATACAAGTTTCCATGTAATTGCAACATCACCCGTTGGTGCTACGCTATCCTATCAGTGGACATCAAGTGTTGACGGTGGTTCATTTTCTAATCCAACTGGTGCATCCACTTCATACACAGCACCAGAGGTTACTGAAAACACTGATTGTTTTATCACTTGTGTAGTTACTGATAATTGTGGTAGACAATCATTTATGTCATACACCGGAATTATTTATCCGCCAGATGCTTTACCTGTTTCACTCACTAAGTTTACTGCAAAAGCAACACCACAGAATACTGTTTCACTTTCATGGACTACTACTTCTGAATCGAACAATGACGGATTCATGGTGGAAAGACAATCACAAGGCAATACAGGAAAGTATGAGGCTATTGGATTTGTAAAAACCAAAGCACTTTATGGAAAGAGTACAAATCAATTGAATTATACCTTTGTTGATCCTAAAGTTCATCAGAATGAGGTGGTTTATTATAGACTTGCGCAAATCGATCTTGATGGTAAAACCATGTATTCTGAAATTCGGTTTGTGAAATTTGGTACTACCTCAGTGTCTATGGTATTCCCTAACCCAAGTCAGGGTAGTGTTAACATCAGCAGAACTCCTGATGGCAAAAAGATGAATATCCAAGTGATTGATCAGCTTGGGCGTATAGTGAACAGCGTAGATGGCATCACAGATCCAACCTATCGTTTGGATAACCTTAAAAATGGTATCTATACCATCAAATTAATCTATCCAGAAACTGGCGCACAAACCGTACAAAAAATAATCGTTCAGAAATAAATAATCATTACCGAGAGAAGTAAGCCCTCACCAATTGGTGGGGGTTTTTTTATTAGTTGTTAGGTGTTAGACGTTAGGAGTTAGTGTTAATACGACAGACGTGAGATGTTAGACGTGAGTTGTGAGTGTTAATAGAATAGACGTGAGATGTTAGACGTGAGTTTTGAGAGGATAGTCACAGATATTCGTTGTGCGAACACGTTTTTTATTGTTTGCCTTTGCCCTACATTCAAACATGGGCACGGTAAAAAGTTATGAGGATTTGATTGTTTGGCAGAAATCTGTTTGTTTGGTAGAGGAAATCTATACCCTTACTTCATCATTCCCTAAATCTGAATTATTCGGGTTGACTTCCCAAATGAATCGCTCTGCAGTATCAGTTCCAAGTAATATCGCAGAAGGCTTTGGTAGGCGATCAAGTGAAGAATTCAAGCGTTACTTAAAGATTTCACTGGGTTCGTTATATGAATTGAAGACGCAGGTATTAATATCAAATAGGTTGGGATTTATCAATCATCAGCAGATGAAGTCACTAGAAGATTTATTCTTATCCATTGATAAGATTATACATGCTATTCTAAAAAAATGGTAGAACTAGGGTGCGTAATATCTAGTTGGGGTATAAAAAGGTTCATTATTTGAACAAGGTCTACCAGAAAAACTAACATCTCTCATCTCTCGTCTCACGTCTTTTATTGGTAGAAGCTTTATCATTATCTATTTGTAAGATTATACATGCTATTCTAAAAAAAATGGTAGAACTAGGGTGCGTAATATCTAGTTGGGGTATAAAAAGGTTCATTATTTGAACAAGGTCTACCAGAAAAACTAACATCTCCCATCTCTCGTCTCACGTCTTTTTATTACTTTTGCACTCTAAATTACCTATCCCCAATGGCCGGTCAATTAAAAGAAGTAAGAAATAGGATAAAATCGGTACAATCTACCCAGCAGATTACCAAAGCAATGAAGATGGTGAGTGCGGCTAAGCTTCGTCGCGCACAGGATGCAATCATCCAAATGAGGCCTTATGCCAATAAGCTTCAAGATATGCTTGCCAACATCGTGAGCAATGACGACAGTGGTTCAAGTGGCTCCTTAGCCGAAGAAAGAGCAATAAACAAGGTCTTGCTCATCGTGGTAACGAGTGACCGTGGATTATGTGGTGCTTACAACGCAAATATTCAAAAACTGGCACTTTCAACTATACAAGAAAATTATTCAGCTGCACATGAAGCTGGAAATGTGTCAATATGGGCAATTGGTAAGAAAGGGGCCGAGTTTTTCCAGAAGAAAGGGTACAATGTAAATACTAATTTCAGGGACACATTTCTTCAATTGTCTTTCGAAAAAGTTCAAGAATGCGCTAAAGCAGCCATTGAAGCCTTCAAACAAAAAGAATTTGATGTTATCGAGGTGGTATATAGTGAATTTAGGAATGCCGCAACGCAACGTTTTGCCGTTGAACGGTTTTTGCCAATTTCAAAAATAAAGCCTGCTGCCGGTGCTAGTAAAACAAAAGCAGATTTCATTTTCGAGCCAGAAAAAGGGCAATTAATTGCTGAGCTTATGCCTAAAATTCTCAATACACAGCTTTTTAAAGCAGTACTTGATTGCAATGCTTCTGAGCATGGCGCACGTATGACAGCTATGGATAAGGCTTCGGAGAATGCCAATGAATTGCTCAAATCACTGAAAATATCATATAATAGAGCACGACAAGCGGCAATTACGACCGAGTTGACAGAAATTGTAAGTGGCGCAGCCGCATTACAAGGTTAACCAACCAAGTTTACTGTTTTTCTCCTATTTTTATCAAAATAACCGGCCTTAGGGTCATCACTGTAGTATTGTAAAATGGACATTTCAAACTTAATCACCCATATCGAAGCACTCATTTTTGCGAGTGAAAAGCCATTGACATCGATTGATGTGGTTGAACTCATTAATAATGCTTTCGGGTTTTTAGACGATAAAATCGGAATCGATCAGGTTGAAACATCTATTGACGGGATCAGAGAAAAATACAATGCCGAATTCTATCCTTTTGAATTAAGACAAAGTGGTGGCGGATGGCAATTCCTAACAAAGAAAGAATACCATCAAACCATCGCCCAGCTTAACGGTGATAAGTTTTTAAAACGACTTTCCACTGCAGCAATGGAATCGTTGGCCATCATTGCCTATAAACAACCAATCACAAAATCTGAAATCGAAGCTATTCGTGGAGTAAACTCTGACTATAGTATTCAAAAATTATTGGAGAAGGAGTTGGTGGTCATTACCGGACGAAATGAAGACATGGTAGGTAAACCACTCATCTATGGAACCTCTAGGCATTTCATGGATTATTTCGGCATCAACAATTCGGATGAGCTTCCAAAAATTAGTGAAGTGCTTGCTGAGCAGATGGTGGAGCCAACCTTGGTGAATGCTGAACATTTTGAAGTAGATGGTTCTGCTTCAGAAGCAGCTCAAACCGAAGAGGAAGTGATTAGTGCAATCGAAAACAGCAACGAAGAAGAGAATCTTACTATAGAAATGGACGAACAACAACCATCATCAGAAGAAAATGATACAGATGTTGAGTCTGCAAATTCATAATTCATAGTCCATATCATTCAGATGCATCCTGTCCTTTCTCCAACTACTTTATTGAATATCGCAAACGAATACGGTACACCATTGTATGTGTATGATGCAAAATGTATTGAGCATCAATACAAATTACTTGCTCATACGTTTCGAAGAAATGGTACACGTATTTTTTATGCATGTAAGGCATTGACCAACATCAATATACTTCGAATCATCCTGAAGATGGGAGGCGGAATTGATTGTGTAAGCATCAATGAAGTGAAACTTGCACTCAAAGCTGGATTTGAGCCCAGCCAAATTATTTTTACTCCCAATAGTGTTTCATTAGAGGAATACATCGAAGCCACCAATTTGCAGTTGAATATTAATATTGATAACTTATCTATTTTAGAGGCATTTGGAAATCATTTTGGCGGAACGTATCCAGTAATCATTCGACTTAATCCTCATATCATGGCAGGCGGAAATATTAAGATTTCTACTGGCCATATTGATAGCAAGTTCGGTATTTCTATTGCACAAGCTCAAGAGATTAAATCAATTATTTCTTCTACTGGAATTCAAATAAAAGGTCTTCATATTCATACGGGAAGTGAGATAAAAGATATTGACGTTTATATAAAAGGCCTTGAATTGGTATTGGAATTAGCTAAGGATTTTCCAACGGTTACTGTAATTGATTTAGGAGGTGGATTCAAAGTGCCCTATAAAAAAGACGAAGAGGGAACCGATATGGAAGCCTTAGGGGAAAAAGTAGCAGAGGCATTTTCAAAATATAAAGATGAAACCGGCCGCACATTTGAATTGTGGTTTGAGCCTGGAAAGTTTCTTGTTAGTCAGTGTGGTTATTTCCTGGTCAAAGCCAATGTGCTAAAGCACTCTCCTTCTCGAAGTTTCGTAGGAGTGAATAGCGGCTTTAACCACTTAATTCGACCAATGTTTTATGATGCCTATCATTTGATTACTAATTTATCTAATCCACAAGGCGATTTAAAAACCTACAATGTGGTGGGAAATATTTGCGAAACCGATACGTTTGCATGGGATCGGGAGCTTAATGAAGTAAGACCTAACGATATCTTATTATTCAATAATGCAGGGGCTTATGGATTTGAAATGAGTAGTCGATTCAATTCACGACTAAGACCTGCCGAAGTATTGATGGAGGGAGAAACAAAAAAATTAATTAGAAGAAGAGAAACGTTTGATGACCTTATCGAAGGGATGATTTTTTAGATTTCTTCGTATAGCTGCCATCAAATGAGCATCGAACACCTCTATGATTTCCACAGGCTTCTAATTCCTTTATGTTTACGCTATTGTTTTTAAAGTTGAATTCAATGATGCAATGATCATCTGATTTGTTGTATTGAAACACTTTCGGTTTAACTTGAATGAGGTCTCCTCGAAGTGTTCCTTCGCAGTTCCCATCCTGTGTGACTAATTTGATAAAAACCATCAGCTTGTTGGGTTTTCCGCCATCACGAATTGATACAAAATTATTTTTATTCTGAATGTAATTGCCGCTGAAGGGGTTCTTTGCCGGCAATGTGTCGATAGGATTGTATACACTCGATTCTTCAACGGGTTCATTACTTTCTGTAAGGATTAATGTAAACAAACCTGCTGTATTGTATACATAGGCGCTTTTATTATATATTATTTTGCTCTCTGCTGATTTTTTATTCTTAATCTTAATGACAGTCAATTTTTTGTCGATGCCACCTTCATAAACAAGTAAAGGATTATCGCTTTTTTGAGCGAGTTCCATGCCAGCACTGTAGTTTAGTTTTTTGTCGAAGCAAGTAATATAGGCAACCTTTTTCCCCTTTTTTTCTGCTACAAGAAATACATACGTTTCTTCAGACTCGACATTATATTTACCCTTTCTGTAGAATTTTATATCTGTCGCTTTGCCAAATGATTTTTTAAAAAGGCTATCTGGAATAAACTGCAGTACTTTTTTTGATTTGATATAAAAACTATCGGATTCTTTTTTGTCTAGATTAATTGAATTGAAGTTGATGGGTAATTCTTGGTCTTGAAATGATTGGATAAAATCCATGACCTCAATAGGCTCGTCACCATTTATATCCTTTATTTTTTTGCCACAGGAACTTAATAGCAATACAATGGGCAAGACCACTATAAGTAATCGCATAAAATGATTTTTGCAAAGTAAATGAAAATGACCTAGGTTTTCAATATGTCTTGCAACTGGAGTTAACCTCCTGCTTTTTTTCATTTAAAATGCGCTTTGTGTCTAAAATACGTATTATTTTCATGGTTTAAAGAAATCAGATTATCTTGCAGTATAATCTATTTAAAGAAAAAGAGGACATGGCAGGATTTACAAATTATACAGTTCCGTACTCAACAGATTCCAAATATTCAAAGAAAGTGGCTTATTTCTCTATGGAATTTGCCATTCATCAACCCTTAAAAATTTATAGTGGTGGTCTTGGGTTTTTATCAGGCTCACACTTACGCAGTGCTTATGAGTTACGCCAAAATCTCATTGGGATAGGTATTGTTTGGAAGTATGGATATTATGACCAAAATAGAAACCAGGATCAGACATTGCAAGTGCAGTGGAATGAGAAAGTATATAATTTTTTAGAAGACACAGGCATTAAGTTTCAGATCATGATTCATGATGCCCCTGTATGGATAAAGGTATTTTATCTAAATCCGGAAACTTTTAAGTCGGCGCCACTTTTTCTGCTGAGCACCGATTGCCCTGAGAATGATTATGTTTCTCAAACCATCACCCATCGTTTATATGATGCAAACGTTGCTACTAAAGTGGCACAATTTATTCTATTGGGTGTTGGTGGAGCAAAGCTTGTTGACATACTCGGTTTTAATCCTGAAGTATATCATCTGAATGAAGCACACGCTATATCATCTGTTTTCTATCTGTATAAAAAATTCAATGGAGACCTTGCCGAAATTAAGAAGCGCTTAGTCTTTACTACGCATACTCCTGAAGAAGCAGGTAATGAAAAGCATGATATTTATTTGTGCAATAAAATGTCTTACTTCAACGGCGTGCCGTTAGAGGAGGTGCGACAAATTACTGGCATGAAGGATGATCAATTTAATCATTCTCTTGTTGCGTTGCGTTTTGCGCGATTATCAAATGCCGTTTCCGAATTGCATGGTAAGGTAAGTAGAGAAATGTGGAATAAGCACGAAGGAGTTTGTCCTATTATTCATATAACCAATTCCCAGAATTGGCGCTACTGGGCAGATAAGCAGTTGTATTTCGCAATGGATGAACAGGATGAAGAACGTTTCATAGATCGAAAAAGATATTTGAAAAAAAGAGCTTTTGAAGCAGTGGCAGATCAAACTGGAAAACTTTTAGACCCAGATATTTTCACAATTGTTTGGGCAAGACGTTTTGCTGGTTACAAGCGTGCAGACATGATTACCCGTAACAGGGATAAGTTTCATGAGTTGATGACCAATACGAAATATCCTGTTCAATGCGTTTGGGCGGGAAAGCCTTATCCAGCAGATTATCCAGCGATTAGTGAGTTCAACCATTTAGTCCACATCAGTAAGCAATATCACAATATGGCTGTTTGTACTGGCTATGAACTTACGTGGAGCAAGAGACTTAAACAGGCTTCAGATGTGTGGTTAAATAATCCTCGTGTGCCTCGAGAAGCATCGGGTACAAGTGGTATGACCGCTGCAATGAATGGGGCTGTTAATGTATCAACCAATGATGGTTGGATTGTTGAATTCATCAATCACGGTAACAATGGATTTGTCGTTCCCCCATTAGATTATGAAAGCATGAACGTTCAGGATCAAGACCAGTATGATCATGATGAGATTTACAGATTATTAAATGAAGAAATACTCCCATTATATTATAATGATCCTCATACGTGGAGACAAATTATTCATAATGGCATGAAAGATGTTCGCTTCAAATTTGATTCAAATCGAATGGCGAATGAGTATTATGAGTTGCTGTATAATGGATAGTTTATTAGAGCGGTTGAGAAAGGTTTAGGAAAGTTTAGGGACGTTTAAGGCAAAGTATTCTATCAAACTTTCTTTAACTTTGCACTATGATTCTTCCCATAGCTGCATATGGTCATCCAATTTTAAGACAGATTTGTAAAGATATTGATGCAGATTATCCAGATCTTCAAAAGATAATTGCAGACATGTGGGAAACAATGTACCATTCGAATGGAATGGGATTAGCAGCTCCACAAATCAATAAAGCGATACGATTGTTTATAATTGATACTCAACAAGTATTTGAAAAAAGTGATGAAGAGGACAGAGCGAGCTTTGAAGGGGAAGGAGGCAAAAAAATTGTATTTATTAATGCACAGATAACAGAACTAACAGGAGCACCTTGGATTTGTGATGAAGGGTGTTTAAGCTTGCCAGGCTTTAGAGAAGAAGTTAGTCGAGAAAGCACCTTAACTATTGAATATGTAGATGAAAATTTTCAATTAAAAATTGAAAAATATAAAGGTTTAAATGCTAGAGTAATTCTACATGAATACGACCACATTGAAGGGAAATTATTTATTGATCGCATTTCTCCGTTTAGAAAAAAACTGCTAAAGAAAAAGTTAGATGACATTTCAGCTGGAAGGGTTAGAGCTGGGTACAAAATGCTTTTACCAAAATAATAGACATTCTTAAACCTCCCTAAACTTTCCTAAACCTTACTCAACCTCTCTCCCCCAAATACTCCTGCAGCATCATTGTTGCTGCTACCTCGTCAATTATCCCTTTTTTTTGACGTTCCTTTTTTTTCATTCCCATCTCAACCATGGCCTTAGACGCTAACTTGGATGTATAGCGTTCATCAATAGTCACGATCGGTATGCTCGGAAACGTATTTTTTAATCGCCTGATGCAATGTTTTACAGCAGCTGTTGAATCTGTCTCGGTTCCATCAAGATTTAACGGGTCACCAATCAATATTTTTTCAACCCCTTCCTTCGAGATGTACTCTTTCAAAAAATCAAAAAGGGTTTGTGTGTCTACTGTAGTAAGTCCAGTCGCAATGATCTGTAATGGATCAGTTACAGCAATGCCTGTCCTTTTTTTCCCATAATCAAGTGCAATGATCCTTCCCATGGTATTATTTAAATAGAATAAGGTCAGCAATAACAAAAATAGCAAAAGCAATACTGGCTATCCCATTGGCTGTCATAAATGCAATATTCACTTTGCTTAAATCATCTGAACGAACCAAACTATGTTGGTAGACAAGTAGTCCAGTAAATAAAATAGCACCAATAGTGTATAAGATTCCAAAACCAAATTGAAAGCCTGCGGTGTAGATTAATATCGCTGTGATGAAATGTAAAATGCGAGAAAGAAGCAATGCTTTTTTCCTTCCTAGCGCCGAAGGAATTGACCAGAGTCCTTGGGATGCGTCAAAGGCATCGTCTTGTAGTGAATAAATAATATCAAAGCCACTTACCCAACCTATGACGGCAAGGGATAGTAAGACGACTGAGGGGTCTATTGATTCTGTTACGGCAATAAATGCTCCAGCAGGAGCGAGTGATAATCCTAATCCCAGCACAACATGACAAAGGGCCGTAAATCGTTTGGTATAACTGTATCCTAAAATAATGATTAAGGCAATAGGGGAAAGCAAAAAGCACGTGATGTTAATCATGTATGCAAAACCAACAAACAGAATGGAATTGAGAATAGTAAATCGGAGTGCGCTAGACGGACTAATAATGCCACTTGGGATCTCTCTAATGGCAGTACGCGGATTTTTTGCATCAAACTCCCTATCTAGGTATCTATTGAAGGCCATAGCGGCACTGCGAGCAAAAACCATGCAGGCGATGATGTATATAAATATTAAGCGATGTGTCTTAGTGTATTCAATGACAACATCAACACCTGTAATCGTTGATGTATCACCAGGTTTCATTATAGTGTATACTCCCATGAAAAATCCAATCAGTGCAAATGGCATTGCAAAAATGGTATGCGAGAATTTGATGAGAGACAAATAATTTTTAACCTTACTCATATTCTTCATTTATCGTTACTAAAGGTTTGTTCTTTTAAATAATTCCCATAATACAATGCCAGCTGCTACACTGATATTAAAAGAATGTTTGCTACCCGCCTGTGGGATCTCAATGCAGGCATCCGCAGCAGCTATTGACTCATTGCTTACTCCTTCTGCTTCATTGCCAAATATAACGGCAATTTTATGGTTAGTGCCCGTATCGATTTCATGAAGCATCATACTCTGGTGTGCTTGCTCAATTGCATAAACAGTGTAACCCTCTTTTTTTAGTTCAGCTATAGCATCTGATGCGTTTTCATAGGACTCCCAATTTACAGATTCGGTAGCTCCCAATGCAGTCTTATGAATGTCGCGGTGGGGAGGTTTAGGCGTAAAGCCGCACAACAATAATTTTTCAACCCTAAATCCATCGCAGGTTCTAAATACACTTCCAACATTGTGCATACTGCGGATGTTTTCAAGGATCACCACCACGGGTGTTTTTTCAGCAGCCTTAAATTCATCAGGACTTAGCCGTTGCAATTCATCCATCGTCTTTTTCAACATGCTACAAAGATAAGGTAGTGTTGATTTTACTTTAAGAATAAAAGATAACTTTGTGATCCTATGCAAGAAGGGTTTCAACATATTTTAGCCTCACTCAAAAAGTGGCAGCCTCATCACGAGATTCATCTTGAGTCGCTGAAAGGTGCAGGTAGTAATAGGCAGTATTTCAGATTTCATCATGATGGCAAATCATATATTCTTACCTATAATCCAACGAATATAACAGAGAACGAAGCCTTCATTGCGTTTACAGAACATTTTTCAGGACTCGGCTTATCTGTTCCTGCCATTGTCTACGCCGATGATTCTCGGGAATTTTATGTACAATCTGACCTAGGTGATTTGTCGTTATTCGATCAAATAAAGCAAGAAGGTTTTACGGATGAAGTCTTGATATTCTTTAAGAAAACGTGCGCAGCCCTTGCAAGATTGCAAATTATCGGTGGGGAAGACCTAGATTATAATCGATGCATCGCAACAAAGTCATTTGATAAACAAGCTATCTATTCTGACCTACTTTATTTTTTATATTATTTCGTTCGAGCATTGGACTTGCCGTATGATAAGAATTTACTGTTGAATGATTTTGACATGCTCAGCAGTTATTTAGTGCAGGAGGAGAATCAATATTTCATGCACAGGGATTGTCAGAGTAGAAATGTAATGATCAACAATGATGAAGTATTTTTCATCGATTATCAGGGTGGAATGCAAGGCGCTTTACAGTATGATATTGCCTCTCTTCTTTGGCAGGCCAGGGCACAGATGCCTTATCCTTGGAGAGACGAGTTGGTAGAATATTATTTTGAACAAGTAAATAGTTTGCTGAATGACAAACTAGACAAAGCGAACTTTTTAAATAATTATGATGGATTTGTTTTGATACGCATGCTTCAAACGCTTGGTGCGTATGGGTTTAGAGGCTTGTTTGAACGAAAGCAACATTTCATTTCAAGTATTCCGTTTGCGTTGAAAAATTTAAAATGGTTTTTAGAAAACAAGAAATTGCCTTTGAGATTACCTGCTCTTCAGAAATTATTGGAGGCTGTTGTTTCATCAGAAATCATGACAAAATTTGAACCCATTGTAGCAGGAGAGCAAACAAAATTGACGATTCACATCAATAGCTTTTCATATAAAAAAGAAATCCCACAAGACCGTTTTGGAAATGGGGGAGGTTATGTATTTGACTGTAGAGGCATTTTGAATCCAGGGAGAATAGACACTTATAAAACCAAGACAGGAAGGGATAAAGAAGTTAAAGAGTTTCTCGTGCATAAAACTTCTATGCCCACATTTTTACAGCATGTTTTTGGAATCATTGATATTTCTGTTGAAGATTATTTGAAAAGAGATTTTGAGGGACTAACTGTCAATTTTGGCTGCACGGGTGGACAGCATAGAAGTGTATTTGCTGCAGATAGGCTAGCTGAGCACTTATCAGAAAAATATAACGTAAAAACAGTTGTTACCCATGTTGAACAAGAATCGAAAGGCTGGGTTAATTTAATGTATTAAATGAAAACTGATTTAACACTTTCTGGATCTAAGGCCATGTTATTTGCAGCGGGTTTAGGTACTCGTTTGAAGCCCTTTACCGACAAACATCCTAAGGCACTCGCAGTGGTGGGTGGTAAGACATTGCTTCAACGAAATTTAGATTATTTAAAAGGGTTTGGTATACAGGATGTTGTTATTAATGTTCATCATTTTGCCAATCAAATTGAAGAGTTTCTCCTTGCACATGCAGATCCTCAATTAAATATTGTCATTTCTTTTGAAGAAGAAGGTCCTTTTGAAACAGGTGGGGGACTCGTTTTTGCAGTAAAGAATTTTACAGAAACGTCAAATCCATTTATTGTGATGAACGTGGATATGCTGACCAACTTAGACTTGCAATGTATGTTTGAGTTTCATCAAAAAATTACACCACTAGCCACCTTGGCCGTTACCAAACGAGAAAGTTCTCGGCAATTTTTATTTGATGATGAAATGAAATTAGTGGGATGGAGGAACAATTCAACAGGTGAATATAAGTGGGTGGCAAATCCAATTGAGGATGCTAAGGGGTATTCGTTTTCAGGAATACATATAATTGACCCCGCTATTTTTAGCTTAATGCCAACATCGGGTACCTTTTCGATAACAGATATATACCTGCGTCTTGCTGCGAGTGAATCTATTGTTGGATATGATCATTCTGGTGACCTTATCATTGATGTGGGCAAGCCAGAATCAATTGCACAAGCTGAAAAAATGTTTGGAGTTTAATTATCTAGAAGGTCTTCCTCGTCAATTATTTTGTGTCTATCATTTGTTTTCCCTTCAACAGTAATAACAATTTCACCTTTAATTGATTTGCTTGCGAAATGATCATGCACTTCCCTCAACGTGCCATGTTTATTTTCCTCAAACTTTTTAGTAAGTTCTCTTGATACACAGCATTGGCGAGATTCTCCGAAATATTCTATGAATTGAAGCAGGGTTTTCAATAGCCTGACTGGCGACTCGTAAAAAATCATTGTTCTAGTCTCTCCCGCTAAAGCAGTGAGTATGGTATGACGGCCTTTTTTTAACGGAAGGAAACCTTCAAAGCAAAATCGATTGGTGGGAAGCCCGCTGTTAATCAATGCGGGTACAAATGCAGTTGCGCCTGGTAGGCATTCTACTTTAATGTCATTTTTAATGCATTCCCGAACGAGGTAAAAGGCAGGATCTGAAATTCCTGGAGTACCTGCATCCGTAAGGAGTGCCATTTTTTTCCCCAATAACAGTTCTTGAATTAGTCTTTCTGTGACTTTGTGTTCATTGTGTTGATGGTAAGGGAACATGCTCTTTTGAACATCATAATGCTTTAATAAAACCCCTGAGGTTCTAGTGTCTTCAGCTAAAATGATATCCACCTCCTTTAAAATACTTACTGCCCGAAAAGTCATGTCGGCTAAGTTTCCTATCGGAGTTGGAATGATGTATAGCATAGTTGGTTTGTGATGCGAAAGGACAGTCAATTAGCCAATTACACTAATCTCAAATTGCTCCATCACTTGGTTGGCAAGTAATTTTTCAGTTGCTTCTTTTGCTATGGCAATGGCTTCTTGCTCTGAAGCAGCAGCGATTTGTAGCGTTATTCTTTTTCCAATGCGCACATCTTCGGTGTTCTTAAGACCTAGGTTATGTAGTCCAGCTAAAACAGCTTTTCCTTGTGGGTCTAAAAGGTCTTTAAGGGGCATCACATTGATTGCAATAGTGAAGGTCATGTCGTTTGATTTTTTAGGAGCAAAGATACTAGAATATATGTGATGAAGATGGCAGGAACTGAAAGCCATCCTAAAATAACGACAGCGCAAGCAGAGAGCCCAATTAAAATGTAGCGTGCTTTATTCTCTTTGAACGCCATGGTATTGAATTTCATGGATAACAAAGGTAGTTTTGAAATCATCAGGTAGGGGATGATTAAACACACTAAATAAAGTACCCATTTATTCATGAGTAGCATTTGAATATTTAATGGATTGTACAATAGTATTAATGGAAATGAGGCAATAAGTAATCCTGCTGCTGGCGTCGGTAGGCCTTCAAAGTTATTTTTATGAACTGTATCTAAATTAAATCGTGCTAGTCTCCATGCTGCTGCCATCGGAATGAATAAGCAGGGTAGCAAAAAAAGCAACGGCGTATTTAATCCTGTTGGTTCTGCTGCCAAAGACAGTCGAAGCAATTGATATATTATTAATCCAGGAGCAACACCAAATGATACGAGGTCTGATAATGAATCAAGTTGTTTGCCCATTTCTGACGTAGCCTTGAATAGTCTCGCAATGAAACCATCCAGAAAGTCAACAACAGCTGCAATACCAATGAACAAAGCTGCCCAGGCAATTTTTTCAGGCATATAAATTGTCCATTCTTCACCTTGGATGCGAGCAATGGATTCACCGGTTTGTAGTATTAATACAATGGCAATACACCCCATACAAAGGTTAAGTAATGTGAAAATATTTGGAATTTGTTTCATTCAGTTTTTTATAAGTGATGTCATCCTTGCGAAGCAGCATTATTTCATCAAGCGTTCTATCTCTTCTGCTTTTCTTGGAATATTTTTCATTAAATCGACGTTACCATTTTTTGTAATCCAAACATTGTTTTCAACGCGAACGCCAAATTTTTCTTCCTCAATATAAATTCCTGGTTCTACAGTAAACAACATCCCAGCTTTGATGGGTTCTGTCTTTGTACCTAGGTCGTGTACATCTATTCCCAGATGATGTGAGATGCCGTGATAAAGGTATTTTCTATAGGCGCGATTATCGGGAGTTTCGTTTTTTATATCATTCTTGCTAAGCAATCCTATTTTCTGGAAGGTTTTTGATGCTTCATCGCCAACCATTTCAGTATACTTAACAACGGTAATACCGGGCTTCAATAAGCTTTTGCCATAGTCATGTAAATGTAAACAGGCATTGTAAACTTCTTTTTGTCTTTTTGAATATTTCCCATTTACTGGAACAGTTCTGGTTAGGTCAGCGCAATAACTGCCATATTCAGCACCAAAATCCATCAATATCAATTCGCCATCTTTACATTGTTGGTTGTTTGCAACATAGTGCAATGTTCTAGCGCGATCTCCACCTGCTATGATTGAGCCATATGCTGGTCCAGCAGAACGGTTCATCAAAAATTCATGATAGATCTCGGCTTCGATTTGATTTTCCCATACGCCTGGTTTGATGAATTTCAGCAATCGTCTAAATGTTTTCTCGGTGATATCTATTGCTTGTTGCAGAACAGTAACTTCCAATGGAGATTTTATTGCCCTGAGCTCACGCATTATTTTCGCAGAGCGCAAATAATTGTGGAGCGGATATCGTGCTTTCAATTCTGCTGCATATCGATAATCGCGCACCGCAATCAAGCTTGCTTTACGATCGTTTTCGTTTGTGTTCAAATAAATATTATCTGCAAGGTGTATCATTGGTTGCAATAGAGCATCCAATGATTCTAGCCATACTATTGTTTCTATGCCTGAAATGGCTGTAGCTTCATGAGCGCGATGCCTCTTGCCATCCCATTTTTCTTTCAATTCAACTGGGCGTACGAGGACCAACACTTCTCTATATTTTTTATCAGGGTTGTCTGGAAATAAGACTAGCATGGTGTCTTCCTGTCTAATTCCGGTTAACCAAAAAAGATCGGCATTTTGTTTAAAGGGATACAGTGCATCGCCATTAATAGGTATCTCGTCGTTGCTGTTGAAAATGGCAATGCT
>CANGBH010000032.1 GCA_947451935.1 Chitinophagaceae bacterium | reverse complement strand
CATGATGGTAGCATGTCCCATCTTTCTTCCTGGTTTCGTTTCCTTCTTGCCATACAAATGTACGTATGCATTGGGAATGGACAAGACCTCGTTCAATCCTTCATATACTGCATTCCCATTATAGCCTTCTGAACCAACAAGGTTAACCATTACAGATGACATGATTTTTTGTGTGTTACCAAGTGGGTAATCTAACATCACTCGCCATAGGATATCAAATTGAGAACTATAATGTGCTTCAATCGTATGGTGCCCTGAATTATGCACACGAGGTGCTGTTTCATTTACCCAAACATTGTTATCGTTGTCTGTAAACATTTCCACCGCAAAGATGCCGGGGGAATTTAGGTTTTTAGCTACGGATAAGGCTAGGGCCTCTGCTTTCCATAATATATTTTCTGAAATGTTGGCTGGACAAATTTGATAATCGAGTAAGTTGAGTGATTGATCAAAGACCATTTCAACAGGAGGATAAACAGCAGCAGTTCCGTCATTGCCAATGGCTACGGTGATGGCCAATTCTTTTTCAATCGCTACCATTTTTTCTAAGACCGAAGGCGCATTGAATCCGCGATGAAGATCATCTGCTTTTCGTATTACTTGAACTCCTTTACCATCGTATCCGCCGGTGGCAAGCTTTTGCACAGCAGGAAGAAATGAAACATGATTGTTTAATTCTTCATGCGAATTAACTACATGAAAAGCAGGCGAAGGAATTTGATGATGACGGTAAAATTCCTTTTGAAGTATTTTGTTCTTGATAGTTTTTAGGGCATCTGGTTTCGGGTAAATGGCGCATCCTTTGGCTTCTAAGGCATAAAGGGCATCAATATTAACATTTTCTATTTCGATGGTAATGGCATCTAATCCTTCTCCAAATTGGAGCACATCGTCATAGTTTGTGATGTCTCCCAATACAAAGTGATGGCATAATTTTGCTGAAGGACAATCGGCGTCTTTCTCCATAATGCTTGTCAATACTGGATAATTTGCTGCTACCTGAAGCAACATTCTACCGAGTTGACCTCCTCCAAGAATTCCAATCTTTTTCATTATACCATATTGTTTATGCCACTGAGTTGCATTTTGAGGGGGTGCACCTCTAAAAATTCCCCTAAGATTGCAAATATCTTTAACTTATTGCTAATACAAAACCATTAATTTTGTAAAAGATCCAACATCCAACTCCAATTATGAAAAAGCAAACATTCGTGTTCACTGTTTTTTTGCTTGCTATTGTACACATTAGCTTTTCGCAAAGCTCGTTTGTAGATTATCAAAAAAGCTTCTCTAAGGTTTCTCAGGCCTTCATCAATAAAGAAGTTTTGCTCAAAAAACAATTTGCAGAAAAGCATATCTCTTGGCCGCAGAAGTACATGTACATCCGTTCCTTTAAGTACAATGGAGAAATGGAAGTATGGGTGCGAAACAATACTACCGATTCATTCACCTATTTTAAAACCTATACCATTTGTGCGTTAGCTGGAACCTTGGGTCCTAAGCGCATGGAAGGTGACTTCCAAGTACCAGAAGGGTTTTATTATATCAATGATTTTAATGGTAACAGTACCTACCATCTTTCCTTAGGATTGAATTATCCTAACCCGGCAGATAAAATGGTTTCCGACGCAGATCGTCCAGGAGGAGATATTTATATACATGGTAGCTGTGTAACAGTTGGGTGCATTCCAATTAATAATGATCAGATTGAAGAACTCTATGTACTCTCTACGTATGCGAAAGCAGGTGGACAGGATTTTATTCCTGTACATATTTTTCCTGCTAAATACCATGAGAAGAAAAGTGAAGAGTATTTAGAACATTTTGTTCAATCAGAACCTGCACTGCGTGATTTTGAAAAGAACCTGAAAAAGGTATACGACTTTTTTGAAGATCACCGAAAACTCCCTGTTGTAGCGGTAAACGACGCGGGGAAATATGTTTTTTATTAATCCACTATGATCATAACTGTAGATAACTTACGTAAGTCGTATGGTGAATTTGAAGCCGTTAAAGGCATCAGTTTTCAAGTGAAGCAAGGTGAAATATTTGGACTACTTGGACCTAATGGAGCAGGAAAATCGACTACCCTCGAGATCATGGAAACCCTTCGCTCAAAAACATCGGGACAAGTAAGCATCGGTGGATTTGATCTTGATAAGAATCCAGATGAAATAAAAAAAATCATTGGCGTTCAATTACAAACTTCTGGGTTTTATCCTGCATTAAAACTGTTCGAATTAATAGAATTATTTGCTGGGTTGTATAATAAAAAAATAGACCCAATGGCCTTGCTTAAAAAAGTAAACTTAGAAGACAAGGCCAAGTCGATTTATAAATCATTAAGTGGTGGACAAAAACAACGATTTTCTATTGCGACTACCCTCATCAATGACCCACAGATTGTTTTTCTTGATGAGCCTACCACTGGATTAGATCCACAGGCGAGGAGAAATTTATGGGATCTCATTTTAGATATAAGGTCTCAAGGCACTACCGTTATTATTACTACCCATTATATGGATGAGGCTGAAGTATTGTGCGACAGGGTTGCTATTATGGATGCTGGTTTAATTGTCTCCCTTGACCAACCTGGAAAATTGATAGATGAATTACTAGCCAGTGGCTTCGAAAAGCAAAAAGAGACTAAAGGTGCAAACCTAGAGGATGTCTTCATACAATTGACTGGTCATGGGTTAAGGCAAGGAAGTTAATAGTATGTTCTAAAGTGAACCTTCCGGTTTTCCTCAATCATATGTTAAAATAAAAACATCATTTCTAGGGGCTTGACAACTCGCACCCCTTTTATCATTAAATTTACACCCTACAAATACTCATTTATGAAGAAAATCTCATTGTCTCTTTTATGCCTTGTTGGAACAGTAGTTCTTATGGCTCAAACCCCAAAGCCGGTTGTGGCAAAAAAAGTTGCTGCAGTGGCTACTACACCTGCAAAGTCTATTAATGCAAAAAAAGTTGTTGGAATGCCACTTGACAAGTCGGTTGTCGTTCTTAAGAATGCAACTGATTCTCTCAGTTATGCTATTGGTGTGTTGGATGGTAGTTTTTTCAAAACACAAGGATTAGATAAAGTAAATGCAGATTTGTTAGGGCAAGCATTTGCAGCAGTATTAAAAGGTAATACAGTATTAACGCCGGAACAAGCAGATCAAATTGTTCGTAAAGGATTAAAAGAGTGTGCAACCAGAAAGATTCAACCCATGATTGATGCCTGCAATAATTTCTTAGCTGAGAATGCTAAACGCCCTGGTGTGAAAACAACAGCAAGCGGACTTCAGTATGAGGTGATTGTGGAAGGAAAAGGTCCACGACCTGCTGATACCAGCAAAGTTAAAGTTCATTATGAAGGATATTTGATCAATGCTACTAAGCCATTTGATAGCTCACGTGATCGTGGTGAACCAGCTGTGTTCCCTTTGAATGGAGTAATCAAGGGCTGGACTGAAGGAGTACAATTGATGCCTGTTGGTTCTCGATATAAATTATATGTTCCATATCAATTGGGTTATGGTGAACAAGGAGCTGGTGAAGCAATTCCTGGTGGATCTACGTTGATCTTCGATGTTGAGTTATTAGAAATTGTAAAATAAGTCAGCCTACATGAATGTTGATATTCGATATCCCATAGGGAAATACCAAATGGTAGACTTTTCCGAAGCAGAAAAAGAATCTAAGCTTGCTGATATTCTATTTCTACCTCGGTTGTTGGAGTTTGCCATACTCAATCTGAATGAGGAACATATGCATGTGCCTTATCGAGAGGGTGGGTGGACAATCAACCAGATCATACATCATGTTGCGGACTCACATATGAATGCATTCATTCGGTTTAAATTAGGATTGACAGAAGACAATCCTACTATTAAGCCTTATGATCAAGATAAATGGGCGGAGAAGCTTGATGTGCTAAACGTTCCCGTGAACATGTCCATTACGCTTCTCCATTCTCTTCATGCCCGTTGGGGTGAATTAATTAAGTCCATGACGGATGAAGAATGGCAACGAACTGTATTTCATCCGGAACAGAAGAGAACGATTACCCTTTGGGAAATGTTGATTGTTTATGCATGGCATGGAAAACACCATGCTAACCAAATCACGAACCTTCGCGAACAGAAAGGCTGGTAGTATACATAAAATGATACATATTCAGCAACATACATCACTTCAGTCATTCAATACATTTGGAGTGGATGTTGAAGCAGATTATTTTGCTCGATTTCAATCTGAAGAAGAATTAATGGCATTGCTCAGTTCTCCTGAAATTCCAATTCATGTGACTTCAGATTATGCGCATCAAAAAAAGATTCTCTTATTGGGTGCTGGAAGCAATATCCTCTTGACCAAAGATGTTGAAGGAATAGTGCTTAAAAATGAAATCGATGGGATAAATAGTGTGCATGAAGACGATGATTATGTTTACGTTAAAGCAGGTGCAGGTGTGGCATGGCATGAGTTTGTGCTTTATTGTGTAGAACATAATTTAGGAGGCGTAGAAAATCTCTCTTTAATTCCAGGAACAGTAGGGGCCGCACCCATTCAAAATATAGGTGCGTATGGTGTCGAATTGAAAGATTCATTTTATACATTAAGGGCATTGGATTTAGATACTCACGAGTGGTTGAATTTTAGTAATCATGATTGTCAATTTGGTTATCGCTCAAGCATCTTTAAAACTAAACTGAAGAATCGTGTAATCATTACCTCTGTCACATTCAAGCTTACAAAGAAGCATCAACTGCATTTGTCATATGGTGCAATAAAAGAGCAACTTACATTGATGGGTATTGGAGATCCAACCATCAAGGATGTGACAAATGCCGTAATTGCCATTCGACAATCTAAATTACCTGATCCACATAAAATTGGAAACGCAGGCAGTTTTTTCAAAAACCCTGTGGTGTCGGCTGAGGTTGTTGAACATCTTATGCAAATATTTCCAGATTTGGTTTCCAATAAGTCGGGTGATGGATTCAAACTTGCAGCCGGCTGGCTTATTGAAAAAGCGGGTTGGAAAGGATATCGCGAGGGACAGGTAGGCTGCTATGATAAACAAGCGTTGGTCCTTGTTAACTATGGCGGCGCTAGCGGTGCAGAAATTGTAGCACTCTCGCAGAAAATTCAGCAGTCGGTCCGCGACAAGTTCGGCATTCTTCTAGAGCCAGAAGTGAATTTTGTTTAATCGCTCTTGAACAGTACCATTTAATTCTCTGAATAAAGAATACTATTCGGTTTAATGGGAAGGTAAAAAAATGTCATCAACTCTTTGATTTTTAAGTTGTTGGGATTTGTATTAATCTGTTTCTACATAGCGCTAGGCAAAGGGTTTCTGTGATTTTATTAATATTCATTCATAATACCGAACAAACTACTTAATTGATTTAATAGTAATTTTGTACCAATCATAATATGAACACACTATCTACATACAAAAAACAAATCGATGAACTTTGTGCCAGCCACAAAGTAAAAAGTTTGTATGCATTTGGTTCTGTATTAACATCCAGTTTTAATAGCACTAGTGATATTGATTTGATTGTTGATTTTAACAATGTTGCAGTCAACGATTATGCTGAAAACTATTTTGATTTAAAGTTCTCTTTACAAACATTATTTAGTCGTCCTGTAGATTTATTGGAAGAGCAAGCAATCAAGAACCCATTTTTTAAACAAGCAGTCAATCAAACGAAGGAACTTGTTTATGGATAATGAAGTCAAAGCTTGGCTTTTTGATATGTTAAATGCTATCATGGAAATTGATAGTTTTTTCATCGATATTCCAAAGGAATTTTCAACATATAAAAATGATCTCAGAACACGAAGAGCTGTTGAGCGCAATATTGAAATTATCGGTGAAGCATTAAGTAGAATTATAGCAAAAGATTCTACCATAGTCATTTCAAACGCTAGAAAAATTGTGGATACACGAAACAGAATAATTCATGGATATGATTCTGTTTCTGATGAAATAATATGGGGCATTGTTATTAATCATCTACCCATACTCCAGCTTGAAGTTCAACGGCTTTTCGAAGACTAGTATCTTGCTTAAACCTTTTTCAATTCTCTGGATTTTAACTGTTTCTCCACATTTCATCCTTTTCCACAGATCAATTTAATTTAAATGCCAAAAACGAACTCTTCTCCAAGTTCTTTGTTTTATTTTTACAACCATGAAAGGATTTCAGTTTAGAAAATTTGATGCGAATGAGGGAGGTAAATCAGACTTTGAAAACATGCTTGAAATCTTCATGCAATTATTGAATCATACCAACGGCGATGCAGGCGAAGCATTGAGTTGGATGACCGAACTAGATAAGGAATATCAATTCAGCAAACCGCAATATGGCCTAGGTGATTTCATTGATGACTTAAAGCAAAAGGGGTATATCGATGAAGACAATCAAAAAGGCGAAATAAAAATCACCCCCAAAACAGAGCAAGGCATTCGTAAGCGTTCCTTAGATGAGATTTTCGGGAAACTAAAAAAAGGAAGAAAGGGCAGTCATACTACGTTTAAAAGTGGACAAGGAGATGAAACGAATCCTGAAACGCGTCCCTTTCAATTTGGTGATGTGATGGAGCAAATAGATTTTGTGAGTTCAATCCGAAACTCTCAAATCAATAGAGGTATTGAATCATTTTCACTTCGCGAAGATGATTTAGAAATTAGGGAGACGGACATGAAAACACAAACATCAACTGTGTTGATGATTGACATATCTCACTCCATGATATTGTATGGAGAAGATCGCATTACGCCTGCTAAGAAAGTGGCCATGGCGCTAAGCGAATTAATCAAAACGAAGTATCCTAAGGATACATTGGATATTGTAGTTTTTGGAAACGATGCCTGGACGATTGAAGTGAAAGACCTGCCTTACTTGCAAGTAGGCCCTTATCATACGAATACGGTTGCTGGACTTGAATTAGCCATGGAGATTCTTCGGAAGCGAAAAAATCCAAACAAGCAAATCTTCATGATTACGGATGGCAAACCGACTTGTTTAAAAATAGGGAAGAAGTATTATAAAAATGCATTTGGCTTAGATCGAAAAATCACGGGCAGATGTTTGAATCTAGCTAGTCAGTGCAGAAAGCTAAAGATTGTCATCACAACGTTTATGATTACGAGTGATCCATATTTACAAAGCTTTGTTCGCGCATTTACTGAAAGCAATAATGGGAAAGCCTTTTATGCATCATTGGATAAGTTGGGTAGTTTCATCTTCAATGATTTTGAAAAGGGAAAGAAACGAAATCTATTTTAACTAATCAATTAATAAGCGCTACATATAATGCGTCTAGCGAAAAAATAAAAAAATGAATACGATCAAGACATTCGGAGAGTTGAAGGCTAGTGGATATATTCCTAAAACCATCAAAGAGGAAATGCGTCAAAACCTGATTAAGAAAATGCAATCGGGAGAAGAACGTTTTCCAGGTATAATAGGGTATGAGGATACGGTTATTCCGGATACAGAGCGCGCTATATTATCAAGGCATAATATGTTATTCCTTGGTTTACGCGGTCAGGCTAAAACAAGAATGGCGAGGCAAATGACTGATTTGTTGGATGACTATGTGCCTTATGTTGAAGGCAGTGATATATATGATGATCCATTTAATCCCATTTCAGGATATGGAAAATTGCAATTGGAAAGCCTAGGTGATGCAATGCCTATTAGTTGGTTACACAAGAGTGAGCGCTACGGCGAGAAGCTAGCTACACCGGATGTAAGTGTTGCTGATTTAATCGGTGATATCGATCCAGTGAAAGCAGCCAATCTTCGTTTGAATTTTTCAGATGAACGCGTGATTCATTATGGTATCATACCTAGAAGTAATCGTTGCATTTTTGTCATCAACGAACTGCCCGACTTGCAAGCGCGTATTCAAGTAGCGTTGTTTAATATTTTACAAGAAGGAGATATTCAAATTCGTGGTTTCAAATTGAGGCTGCCCTTGGATATTGTATTTGTGTTTACGGCTAACCCAGAAGATTATACCAACCGTGGTTCAATCGTAACGCCTTTAAAAGATAGGATTGAAAGTCAGATCCTAACGCACTATCCAAAATCTATTGAAGCAGCCATGTCCATTACGGCACAGGAAGCCAGTGTTCATGAAGAGCAGGCAAAGTTGGTTTCAGAAAGTGATTTGATCGGTAGGTTAATTGAGCAAATCGCTTTTGAAGCTAGGGCTAGTGAATTTGTTGATCAAAAAAGTGGTGTCTCAGCGAGGTTGACTATTGCCGCACTTGAAAATGCATTTAGTGCCGCCGAACGAAGAGCATTAATCAATAAAGAAAAGAATACACAGATTTGGATGAGTGATCTTCAAGGGGTTATTCCTGCCATCACAGGTAAAATCGAGTTGGTATATGAAGGCGAACAAGAAGGTCCTTATCAAGTGAGTGTAAATCTCCTTGAGAAATCAATCCGCAGCATTTTCGTTCAATATTTTCCCGATCCGGAATCATTCAAAAAGAAGCGTAACAAAGAGGTTGCTGTTGAAAGTCCTTACAAGAAAGTAATCAGCTGGTTTGATCAAGGAAATGCACTGGATTTATTGTTCCATTTAAAGGATGCCGATAAATCTAAATTGTTGAATACCGTTGATGGATTATCAGACTTGGTGCTTACTTATTTTCCCAAAGCAGCTGCAAAGCAAAAAGCATTTTTGATGGAGTTTGTCCTCTACGGACTTAGCTCTTACTCATTGATCAGTAAAAAAGTACTTGCCGCGAAGATTGAATTTAAAGACTTGATGGGCAGTATGTTCAGTGAGGAGTTTGAAGACTGAAACATTGGTTAAATAGTGAGATTGAAAAATGTACTAGACAAAATTCAATCTCACCATTTAACAACATTTATTTATTCATCGCTTCAAGGCTTCTCAAGTAATCAAGCAACATGATTGACTGCCTGATTTCGAGGAACATATTACGTTGAGCGTTATTTAGATTATCTCCTTTGTTCGCTAATAAATCTTGAACCGCTTGTGTCAACTCTGGCACAGACATCTTACCTAAATAAGCATAGTAGGCCATTTGTTGTTGAAGGTCTTTTCCTAAAGAACTTGAAATTTTAGCGGCTAGCTTTTTATCACCAGATTTATAGGCAATCTCAAGCAGTTGAACACTGATGGTATTGTGTTGATTTTGTCTGCTGATCATTCCATAAGGGAAGTTTTCTGATAAAATATTTTTATCAGCCAATTCCAATATTTCTTGTGCTTTTTCTTTTTGGCCTTCGTTGATAAGTGCAGCACCTGCTTCAGCTATTGATTGCCTAATGCCCATCAAATGCCTTCTGTTTTCTTCATCGAAATAAACACCTGGAATGTTTGCACTTCCATAGGCGAATTTATTTTTGATGATCTCGTATGATTTTGTGGCATTGATTCTGTCTTGGTCAAGTGTTGGCACAAGTCTATACGACTGCCCATCTGCTCTTAGGTATTGACCAAATCCCAATTCCCCAAATGGAGAAGTGAAGTAAATTGGTCTGCTCCATTTGTTGGCTGCAATAACATTCAACACGGCCAAGTCGTTTTTCATTAAGATTTCCTTTGGCAGATCAAAGCGAAGTTCAGGAACAGCAACATCTTTAGGTTCTAATGTTCCATTTTTCCTAACCAATGCTGTATCTACAGGAACGCTTACTTTTTTTGTTGGGAAATAACTCATCGAAGAGCCATCTTGCATTTGCAGTTGGTTGGCTTGATCTTCGCTTCCAACAAAATCATGCATAAGACTGTACAGGTCGATATATCTTCCAGCAAATTCAGGACGTTCGTAGTAGCGAATGTAATCACGTTTGCCACCTTCAATTTGTTCGGCAGACCAAATCACATCAATCGGTGCACTTTCATTCACTTTGTAGCGAAGTTGATTGATGTACCAATCGATACCCAATAATGAATAATTGATTACACGAATATCTTTTCTGATTCCTTCTACTTCTTGGGCATACCAAAGAGGGTAGGTGTCGTTGTCGCCAAAGGTGAAGAGAATGGCATTTGGTGCACAGCTTTCTAAATAATTTTTTGCAAGGTCTCTTGCCATTTGTTTTTTGCTTCTGTCGTGGTCATCCCATTCTTGTGATGCCATGAGCATTGGAACTAATGCAAGGCAAACGAGTCCAGCTGCAATATTGGATACTGAATCTCCAGTGAACTTTTTCAACCAATCTTTTATTTGCATTACACCTAATCCAATCCAAATAGCAAATACATAGAATGATCCTACGAATGCATAGTCACGTTCACGAGGTTGATTACCTGCTTGATTCAGATAGAACACAATAGCAAGACCTGTGAAGAAGAATAAAAGGAATGAAACAAACGATCCTTTTTTATCTTGATTGTATTGATAGAAAATTCCTAGCAATCCTAAGATGAATGGAAGTGCAAAAAGTTTATTGTTTGCTTTGTTTGTTTTGATGCTGTCTGGAAGTTTATCTTGATTTCCCAATACGCTATCATCAACCGCTTTAATTCCAGTTAATGTATTTCCATCGCGAGGATTTCCAAACCCTTGAATGTCGTTTTGTTTTCCAACAAAATTCCATCCGAAGTAGCGCAAATACATCCAACCAATTTGATAGCTTAGAGCCCATTTGATATTGTCTCCCATTGATGGCTTTTGGTCATCACCAAGATTTAACCAGCGTTTGTAAAAATCGGCATGGCCTTGATCGTTGCTAGCATCCCAAACACGAGGCAATAACATTTTGTCTTCTGCTTCGTATACAGGAGATTGTTCCTTTCCTGCAGCAATGTATTGGTCTTTTCCTTTTACATATTTTGTGTCACCTTCTTCGTAAGCAATTGGTTTCGCGGTAAAGACTTGACCATATATCAACGGAAAATCACCATATTGTTCCCTGCCTAAGTATCCTTCTAAGCTCATCGGATTATCTACGTTGTACATGTCAATCGCAGGATTGGCGGCAGATCTTACAAGAGTTGTGAGGTAGGTAGAGTAGCCTATTAACATGAAGGCAAAGCACCACATAGATAATCTCAAGAAGTATGGATTGCGTTTAAGAGCAGGTAATCCGTATACAGTGATGGCAATAATACCCGCAATGGTTACAATTAATTTCAACATGCTTGCACCTGCAGAACCAGTTGAAATGAATGGATATAAAATAGCTAATCCAAATAAAGCAACCCATGTGCCAAACTTAGCTGAGGAAATATTAGCTGAAGAAGAGATTTTAATTCCAGCATAAATCAACGCTGCTAAGAATATAAAATAGGTAGTGAATCCACTAAAGAAAGGAAGGCCGAGGGAGTTGACAAAAAATATGTCGAAACTTCCTGCCGTTTTGATGGTATACTGAATAACCACTTTTTGTGTTACGCCGGTAATGATACAGCCAATGATGAAGGCGAAGAACGTTCCCCATTTGGTTACTTTGTGGCGCTTGTAGTAATACACCATCACGATAGCTGGTATGGTTAACAAGTTCAGCAAGTGAACACCGATTGACAGTCCCATGGTGAAAAAGATCAACACAATCCATTTGTCTGCTCCGGGTTCGTCAGCATTATGTTCCCACTTAAGCATCATCCAGAAAACAAGGGCTGTAAAGAATGATGACAAGGCATATACCTCACCCTCTACTGCACTATACCAAAAAGAATCACTAAATGTATAGGCGAGGGCACCAACCACACCAGCAGAGATGATGGTGAAAATTTGATTTCCGGTTAAGGCTTGAGTTGATTTTTGAATGATTTTTCTAGCAAAGTGGGTGATAGTCCAAAATAGAAACAAAATCGTGAAGCCACTCGCCAATGCACTCATCACGTTAACCGCTTTAGCTGCCGTCATAGGATTGTCGCCAAACATAATGATGAAAACCCTTCCCATCAATACAAACAATGGGGCTCCAGGTGGGTGTGGAACTTGTATTTTAAAGCATGAGCTGACGAATTCACCGCAATCCCATAAGCTACCACCTGCTTCGGCAGTCATGATATAGACAGAGCAAGCAATCAGGGTAACGATCCAACCAACGAGGTTATTGATCTTGTTGAACGACATAAATGTAATTTTTTGGTAAGCAAATGTAATTAAATGAAAGCAGTCTTTTAACAGCTAATTTGTGATGATTATCTTAAATTAGAAAAACAGGCGAATAGGCCATTTGAGGCCCGTTTTGGAGGGAATTATACACAAGGCTCTAACTTAGCTTGTTTTTACAACTAACCCGGGGTATATTCGTAGCCGTTAAGCCAGGTTTTTATGGTTTCAAGCCAACCTGATTACAATCCAATTCCTCTTGATTTTCTCTCTTCATATGTTATTTAATTAGCCATTGGCTTAAACAGTAGTTCATGAAGCAAATTCTTGTCTTGATGTCGTTGATTTTTATGTCTATTTTGTCTTCTGCACAGGGGAAAAAAGACGGTGAGGTCAAGCCTTATCCTAAAATGATTAAGGAGGGCTCTAGGTCAAATCGATCACAAGTACAGGGCGTATTTAAGAAGCATTTTGATATCAAGGCAGACGATGAGTTAGTTAGCAAAGCAGTTGTGGCGGATCAATTGGGATTCACGCACGAAAAGTTTCAGCAGTTTTATAAAAAAGTAAAAGTTGAAGGCGCAGAATATACAGTGCACTCTCGCAATGGCATTATTGAGCAACTTTCGGGCGAATTCAAAGGCATTACATCACTTGATGTTACTCCAACGATTGCTGCATCACAAGCTATTTTATTGGCGCAGAAACATATTGGTGCTAAATCATATGCATGGGATGCGAATGTAAACAGCGGATACCCTGGTTATAAAAAGCCTTCAGGTGAATTGGTTATCATTGGAGGATCTGAAGGGGATAAGATTGGTCCACGATTGGCCTGGAAATTTGATATCTATGCAGTGGATATTCTATACAGAGCATATGTTTATGTAGATGCGAAGACGGGTGCAATTCTACAAGAGAATCACCGGATTCATAATACTAATGCACCGTCCTCTGGAACTAGCCTATTTAATGGTGTTGTTAATTTTACGGCAGATAATACTGGGTCTACGTATCGATTACGTCAAAATGCTAGTGGTGGTGGAATTGAAACCTATTCCCTTGGTAATGGCACAAACTATGCTAGCGCCACAGATATCACTAGTGCGACATCTGTATTTACTTCTGATTCAGTGGCTGTTCAAGCCCATTGGGGTGCTGAAAGAACCTATGATTATTATTTCACAAAGCATAACCGTAATTCATATAATAACCTTGGTGCTATCATCAAGTCTTATGTACACTATTCAACAAAATATGTCAATGCATTTTGGGATGGTACGCGCATGACCTATGGTGATGGCGATGTAGCACAAGGATATAGATCATTGGTGTCTTTGGATATATGTGGACATGAAATCACTCATGGTGTAACGGAGTATTCTGCTAATCTTACGTACAGTAATGAGTCGGGTGCTCTTAATGAATCTTTCTCCGATATTTTTGGTGAATCGGTAGAGAATTTTGCCAAAGGATCTAATGATTGGCTAATGAGCTGCGATATTGGTGTGTCGGGTTGTGGTGCATTTAGAAGCATGTCTAATCCCAATTTATATGGCGATCCAGATACCTACAAAGGAACTAATTGGGCTACAGGCACAGCAGATAATGGCGGAGTGCATACCAATTCTGGTGTTCAAAACAAATGGTTTTATATTTTAACCGCGGGTGAATCAGGAACAAATGATTTTGGTAATGCATATAGTGTAACAGGATTGGGAATTGATAAGGCCGCTAAAATTGCTTACAGAAACCTTACAGTTTACTTATCAGCTTCGTCTACCTTTGGCAATGCTAGGGATGGTGCTATTCAAGCTGCCATTGATTTATATGGCGCCGGGTCACCTGAGGTTGTTGCAACAACTAATGCTTGGTATGCAGTGGGTGTTGGATGTAAATATGGTGAAGTTTGTTATTGTGCATCAGGTGGTGGTAGCCAAGCTGATGAATACATCAAACAAATTTCGATCGGTTCATTTACCAATGCGTCAACTGCTAGTAGTTATACCTATTTCTCAGGGAATACCATTTCACTTACCGCTGGAAGTTCATATCCAATTACGTTGACTCCAGGATTTACGGCGTTGAGTTATCCTGAATATTGGAGAATTTGGATTGATTATAATAACGATAATGATTTTGATGATGCTGGGGAATTGGTTTACGATGCAGGCGCAACATCTACTACTGCTAAAACGGGTACATTGAATATTTCAGCTACGGCTACTGGAACAGCAAGGATGAGGGTGTCGATGAAATACAATGCAGCCCCTACACCTTGCGAAGGCTTTACGTATGGTGAAGTAGAAGATTATCCTGTCAGCTTTGTAGCAGTCGTTCCGGATACACAAGCACCAACAGCGCCCGTGTTATCATCTCCTTCCAATACCGAAACAACGATAAGTTTGAGTTGGACGGCCGCAACAGATAATATAGGCGTTACAGGGTATGATGTATATGTAAACGGCACAAAAAATAATGCAAATAATCTTACTGCATTGACCTATACCATTTCTGGATTAACTGCTGCTACTAGTTACTCTATTGAAGTCAGGGCAAAAGATCAGGCAGCCAATACAACACCTTCCAATACACTAATTGTAACCACAGCAGCCGTGGTACCTGATACGCAAGCACCAACTTCTCCTGTATTATCGTCTCCGTCACAGACACAAACTTCAATTAATTTAAGTTGGACTGCTGCCACAGATAATGTAGGTGTTACAGGCTATGATGTATATGTAAACAGCATCAAAAACAACGCTTCCAATCTTACTGCGTTGACGTATGTAGTAAGTGGATTAACTGCTGGTACTACCTATTCTATTGAGGTTAGGGCTAAGGATCTTGCAGGTAATACCTCCAGTTCAAACCTTTTGAGTATTGCTACTCAGCCTGGTGTTGTTGAAACATTAATTGCTTCTTATTATTTCCCGACATCATTGGATAGTTGGGTGCCTTCAAGCACTACCAATTGTTTATGGCAAAATAATGCAACCTATGCCTTTGAAGGAAGTGGTTGTATGTTGATTCAAAATAGATCTACCACTGCAGTATCCCCAACGTTTAATTTATTAGGGTATAGCCAAGTGGAGGTTAAGTTTTATTTCACTGCTATTAGCTTTGAAAACAACGAAGCCGTAAAGTTGGATTATAGTACAAATAATGGCACCTCATATAGCACCATTGCAACGTTTGCTGCCGCTAATACTGCAACTGCCACAAGGTTTAAAACTAACAGTGGGTTTTATAGCGCAACGATAACCATGAACAGTACAGCGTTTAGGTCGACTACAAAATTCAGGCTTTCATTGACTGCTTCTGATAATACAGATAAAATGTATATCGATCAAATCACTGTGAAAGGCAGGACTGGCACAACGGGCACAGGTAATACGTCAGTGTTGGCTGCAGCAGTGAAAGGGTTAACATTAACTTCAGCGTTTAATAGTACAATACTAAGTTCATCCGGAATTCAAGATAATCATGCAAGTGTTCAGTTATATCCTAATCCGGCAACAAGTCATGTTATGGTATCTTCAGATCAGCTAGTTCAATACATCAGAATATTCAACACCAATGGAAGTTTACTTAAAACGTTAACGCCTAATGGTAAATCTATTCAGGTGGATATGAATTCATTTAGACCTGGTACATACATCATGGAAATTAAATCGGGGGATAATACTTTCCGAAAGAAATTTATAAAAGGGATTTAAACTAAAAAAGGAGCATTTGCTCCTTTTTTAGTTTAAAATTATACGATGTATGCGTTAAGACATTTATACAACTAATTAAATTTTATTGCTGCCTACACTGATGTTGTAGGTTTCAGAACCGCCAGCCCAAGTGAGTTTTAGCTTCAAATTCATATTGGATTGAATGGTTAACTCTGGCTTTTGTTTTTCATTTAATCGAGTAGCGCACTTCAATGAAAGCAAGCCATCTTTTCCAAGTGGATAACGATCAATGCCATGTTCTTCCAACAACCGAACATCCCATGTTATCGTTTGATCCTGTAGATGAGTCTTGATTCCAAAAATGCATTCAAATAAAATTGAAATCGGCACTAAGCCTGTCCACCCAATAAAATCAGGTCGTGCAAGCAGTCCAGGTGTAGTCGCTTCAGGTGCATAATATTCCCAGAAGGTTCCGGTATCTTTAAACACCTGCATCACTTGCTGATGGTGTTTAACGGCTAAGTCGAATCCTAGTTTATTAAAATTGTTGTGTTTTAATCCTGAGATAACCATGTAGTTAGTCGGAGCCCAAACACCACCTTGCCAGTATCTCCCATCAGCTTGGTATTTTTCATGATTTGCTGGCATGGATGGAATAGGATGTTTTCGGGCAAAGGTTTCTGGATCGCTTAGGTGAGCAGTAAATTTCTTCAATTCATCTGGCTCAAGGATATCTGTCCATAATGCCCAATACGCACCAATGCTTTTAAGTGTTCCTAAACTTCCATCAGCGTATCGATCGTAAAGGAAATTTGTTTTTGGATCCCACAGTTTTTCTTTGATGTATTTTTTAAGTGATTTCGTTTCTGCTTCTATGTCTTCAATTTCTTGCCAACGTTCAACATAGAATCCAAAGTCTACCAATATTTTGGCAATCATCAATTGCTGTAGACATGCATCTAACCAAGTCATGTGGCCATGAGAATAGATTTGATTGTATTCTTTTGCTACCCTAGGTTGGTTATCCATTCCTGTACCCCATCCGCTTGTCCAATAAGAACCATCTTGCCAAGTTCTATTTAATTTTAGCCATTGATAGTAACCACATAGCACTGGAAATATTTTATGAATTCTAGTGAGGTCTCCGTACTGACGGAAATATTCTAATTCACTCCATGGGATCAAGTTTGGCCCCGTGCTAGTTGGATCGTAGCGGTGAAAACAATCCCTTCCTGTTTCGCCCCAGATCTCTCTTGAGATGAATCCATCAGGATGTTGTTTGCCATAGAAGTTGTCTAGTGTTTGTTGGAAAGGGTAAGCGCGCGAACCGTATCGAGCAAACATGGTGATGAAGGTAGAATCCCACATGAAAATGTTCCCGTTGTAGGCGGTATCAATATAAGAAGCAATGAAGCCTGATTTTGGTGCAGGGTTTTTGATGTTTTTGAATGCAATCTCCCAGGCTTTCCAATACATGTCTATTGCTTGTGTATTGCCTTTCCAATAGGGGACAGGCAGAATTTCTTTCGCTTGTTGAAAGCTTGGCGCAGCAACTAATGTTGGTTTGGCATTTCTAAATTCATTTTCTGTAACAAAAATATTTTTAACGTAGGTATTCTTGTATTCGAGTTGAATATCACTATCCTCTGCTGTTGATTTGTTGTCATTGGAGGTTGATGCTATCGAAGAAACTGGAATAGCTGCAGAGCCAGCAATCATGAAGGAGTTTTGTAGAAACTTACGACGAGAATCCATAACTAGTTAGTTTAACGAGTGAGTATACTTTTTATAGCTACAAGATTACAATAAAGATGGTAAAATGGGGCATAAAGACCCTGAAATGTTGAGAAATAGAAACAACTAAGCGTAAGGGGATATGTATCTGTTTTGACTTTACATATGCCAACGAATTTGAGATTGATTTCCTTGTTAACGTATTTTAGAATAATTTACTCACCTAAATACATATATGATGAAGAAGTTTATGGTTGATATTATTTTAGAAGGCTTGGATCATGAAACGCGCATGAAACTTCTTCCGAAAGAGCAGGAGCTAGTTAAGGTGTTAGAACAAGATGGTACAATCGTTGATAATTTTATCAAACTTGATATGTCAGGTATTTACATGGTTATCATGGCAGCGGATGCAGAGGATGTGCATGCAAGGCTTTCTATTCTGCCTTATTATCCCTATATGAAAATTACTATAGTTCCAATAAGGGTAGTAAATAGTGTAAACCAGTAAAAGACTGATATTCGGTGAATTTTATTTTCACATATACAAAACCTGTTTTACTTGGCACATTGCTGATCTGTTTTATTTATTCCCATGCACAAACCTCAGGAATTATTCAGCTAACAAACAATGCAGTTTCCCCGGCTCCGGCTTTTTCGTTAGGCGCACCTGCTATCTTAAGCTCCACAACGTTTCGAAAAGGAAAATTTTATTTTAATCCTGAGTTTAATCTAGGCTTGGACCTTAAGCCATGGACTATCATTTCTAGAGTTGGGTATTATATCGTGGAAACTAAGAAATCAACGATTAATCTGGCAGCAAATGTCAATTGGTATTTCTCGAAAAACAAACCGATTGTAAATAATCAAGAGTTTGAAGTGCAACAATATTATGCCCTTGAATTAAATGGTGACTACAGGCCAAAAGAAAATCAGCATATTTATTATTTCTATTGGAGGTCTGGTAAGATGACCACTAATGGAGTGTTGTTTGAAAACTTAGTCAGCCTCTCGTATGAATTTAGTAAAATAAAATTCAGAAAGAATGACGTGCTTATGTGGAAGCCTAGTGTTTTTTATTTAGAAGACAAGGGATGGTTGTCCGGCTTTTTCACTTCACAAACAGCTTCTTATAAAAGAGAAAACTGGAAATGTAATGTATCCCTCTTAACTTGTTTGCCACTTAGCAATATGCCAGGAACAAAATTTATCTGGAATACAGGCATTAATTTTCCTTTTTGATGCTTCTTATTGGATAAAGTAGAACTAGAAATCTTTTATCAGAATTATTTAATCTGTTTCTCAAACCTTTTGAAATTGTTGTTTAAATCCGTAATTTAATTCATCAATTGAAATCCTAAAAACTCAACTATGAGCAAGAAAATCTTTTTGAATGAATCTGAAATGCCTAGACATTGGTATAATATCGTTGCTGATATGCCAAACAAACCCTT
>CANGBH010000031.1 GCA_947451935.1 Chitinophagaceae bacterium | reverse complement strand
TCATCTCTACAAATACTGATAAAGATATTTTTCGCATTGATCTTCTTGTGAGCGGTAAGCTGCATCTAAGTGCTGAACCATATAGCGTAGGCATTAATTATACTGGCGCAAATTTAGATGTTCAGCTAGTCCTTCAAGATTCGAAAGGGACAACGTTAAATACGTACAATATTGCAGATTCATTGAATGCAAGAATAGACACAACACTTGGTGCTGGTACATATTATATTATAGTGGATGGTACAGGAAATGTTAATAGTGTAAACGACTACGGAAGTTTGGGCTCATATTCAATCACAGGGGAGTTTATAAAAAATGAAATTCAACCTCTTCCAAATGTGTTTGGAGACATATCGGGTGTGAGGATAAAAACAGGTAATATGATTATGTGGAAGCCAGATTTGATTAAGTCTGGGGAATCAATTGCGTTAATGTGTGCAATTGGAGGAAGTGAAGAATTTAAGGAAATTAGTCGGCCCTCACCAAGTATCGGTAGTTATGTTCATCGCTTAAATGACCTCACTATCTATACGTATAAAATAAAAATTATTGAAGAATCGGGTGCTATCCGTTTTACTAATTCAGTGATGATTGATCCAAGAGTTAAATCGAGTATATTCACCATCATTAGACAACCACAGCAGCCTGTCATCATCAATTCGAGTCAGGGCTATGAGTTTCAGGTCGTTAATATTGATGGAAAAATAATCCAATCTGGTAGGGTCGAATCAGGTATGAAGACTATTAATATGACTGCATTTCCTGCAGGTATTTATAGCCTCAGAGTCATTAATCAGAATGAGCAGCGGATCGAAAAGTTTTTAAATGGCTAGATCAACACCTTAGCTAGATACCCTTTCCTGTAAAGTGCTATAGTTAGATTCATGTTTTAGTATTATTTACAAAAAGCATGAGCTATTTTGTTGCAAAATCGGCTTAATTTTGTAAAAATTTTCTATGCCAACAGTTTTGATCACAGGGGGAACGGGTATGATTGGGACAGCCCTCAGTCGTCATCTTATGCAACAAGGATATGATGTGATCATTCTTTCTCGTAATCCAGTTGAAACAGCTTCGGTATATCGGGCTAGCTCAACACAAAATAGCTTTAGGCCAAGTGGTAATATTTATTATGCAAAGTGGGATACAGACAAGCAGTTGATTGATGCGCAAGCAATGAGTCAAGCCAATTACATCGTTCACTTAGCGGGGGAAGGGGTTGCAAAAAAACGTTGGACAAAAAAGCGAAAGGAAGAAATTAAACAAAGTAGAACAAAGACAAGCGAAGTTCTTTATCATTGTCTTTCAACTCAGCCGAATAAAGTTAAGGCAGTTATAAGTGCATCAGCTATTGGATGGTATGGACCAGATGCAGGAAAAGTATTTACTGAGTCAGATCCTTCTGCTGATGATTTTCTTGGTCAAACATGTAAGGCATGGGAAGAAAGTATAGAGAGGGTAAAAGACCTAGATAAACGATTGGTTAAACTTAGATTAGGAATTGCTCTAAGTAATGAAGGTGGTGCGTTAGCCGAATTTAAAAGGCCAGTAAGGGTAGGTGTTGCTGCTGTTTTAGGTTCAGGGGAGCAGATAGTTAGTTGGGTGCATATTGACGATTTATGTAGGGCGTTCATTCATGCCATTGAAACTCCTGAAATGGAAGGAGTGTTTAACTTAGTTGCCCCCAATGTTGTAACGAATAAAAACCTCACTCTTGGTATAGCCTCTTCAATGAATGGTAAATTCTATATACCACTTAAGGTTCCAGCATTTTTATTAAAAATAATTATGGGAGAGATGAGTGTAGAAGTATTGAAAAGCACAACCGTTGATTGTAGTAAGTTGCAATCAACCGGTTTCAACTTCATGTATCCAACAATTGATGGAGCATTAAAGCATCTAATTGGATAATTAATGTATTATATGGAACTTAAGGTCACTTGATCTGCACCAACTTCAAGCGTGTATTCCTTGCCAAAAATTACAGCCACGTTTTCAATTTCATGACTTATTGGAAAGTCGAAACATACAGGAAATCGATATGCTTGAACTGCATCAAGAATAATTTGATTAAGATTTTTTCCAAAAGGCCTCACAGTGTCTTTGCATTCAGAGAATCCTCCAATTATAAGACCTTTTATTTTTTTTAGTTTTCCGGCTCGCGCTAATTGCAGTAACATTCTATCGATATGGTACAACTGTTCTCCAATTTCTTCTATAAATAAAATTTTCCCATCGGTATTCAATTCAGCATTAGTCCCTATAGAATGAACAAGCAATGATAAGTTACCTCCAACCAATGCTGCTTTTGCTTTACCCAGCCGATTTGAATCCTGCGCTTTACTTAAGTAAATGGTTGGCTTACCTTCTAGGCTGTCTTTCAGTGAATTGATATATCTATTATTCCCTTCATCATGATTGAATGCCCCAGCCATGGGGCCATGAATACTTGCTATGTGAAGCTGTTGATGCATATATCCATGTAATACTGTGATATCACTAAAGCCAATGATCCATTTGGGATGCTTTTTAAATTTTTTCCAATCAAGCTGATCAAGAATTCTTGACGTGCCATATCCACCTCTTCCAAATAGCACTGCATGTATTTTGTCATCATCTAACATCCGTTGCAGATCTTCTAATCGTTCTTGATCAGTTCCTGAGAAATAGTTTTTGGATTTACCTCCCAGGGTTTTTCCCTTAACAACCTTATAGCCCCATTTTTTTAATGTTTTTACGCAAGTTTCTGCCCTTTCTGTCGGCATATAGCCTGCAGGGCAAACAATTCCAATGGTATTGCCCGGAAGGAGGAATGGGGGTAGTTTCATACTGTAAAAGTAATCTACCCTGCTGTATTTTATCACTTCTTGCATGAATTTGAGGGGTAAAATGTAAGTCATCGCATTCGCTACATTTGGTTATTTTTGCAGAACACGAAATAATCTAAATGAAGCAGCCTCCTAAACGATATCTTATAACCAGTGCATTGCCTTATGCAAATGGATTAAAACACATCGGGCATCTTGCTGGGGCCTACATACCTGCAGATATTTATGCTCGGTACTTACGTTCACAAAAGCGTGATGTTGTATTTGTTTGCGGCAGTGATGAACATGGTACAGCCATTCCAATTCAAGCCATGAAAGAAGGGACAACCCCTCAGGCAATTATTGATAAATACCATCAGGCCATGAAGGAGGATTTCGCCTCCCTTCAAATTAGCTTCGACATATACCATAGAACTTCAGATCCACTTCATCACGAAACATCTCGAGAGTTCTTCACGTATTTGCATGATAGAGGTGAATTGGAAACAAAAGAGACAGAACAATATTTTGATGAAGGCTCTCAAACTTTTTTAGCCGATCGATTTATTAAAGGGACTTGTCCAAATTGTAAAAGCGATCGTGCTTTTGGCGATCAATGTGAAAGTTGCGGGGCAACATTAAGTCCTGATGAATTAATTAATCCAGTAAGCACCATCAGCGGACAAGCTCCAATAAAAAAGAAAACTTCTCATTGGTATCTGCCTTTAGCAAAGCATGAAGCATTTCTTCGTGATTGGATTCTTGTTCAGCATAAAGACGATTGGAGGCCTTCTGTAGTAGGACAATGCAAGAGTTGGATTGATGGGGGCTTGCAGTCAAGAGCTGTTACCCGTGATTTAAATTGGGGTATTAAAGTTCCGTTGGAAGACGCTGAAGGAAAAGTGTTATATGTATGGTTTGATGCGCCCATAGGATATATTTCTGCAACCAAGCAATGGGCGATTAATAACAATAAAGATTGGAAACCCTATTGGTATGATCAAGATACACAGTTAGTTCATTTCATTGGTAAGGATAATATAGTATTTCATTGTATCATCTTCCCTGTGATGTTGAAACTCCATGGTAATATTCTTCCAACCAATGTGCCAGCGAATGAGTTTTTAAATTTAGAAGGAGACAAGATGAGTACCAGTAGAAACTGGAAATTGGAGATGAGAGATTATATTGATGATTTTGTTAATAAAGAGAATGGTGGTGATCAATGTGTTGACATGCTTCGTTATTACCTTACTCAAATCGCTCCTGAAAGCAAAGACAGTGAATTTACATGGAAAGGGTTTCAAGATGCTGTGAACAGTGAGTTGGTATCCATTTTTGGAAATTATGTGAATCGTACGTTTGTATTGATGCACAAACTTTGTCAAGGTAAAGTGCCAAAGTTTGATAATGCTATTGCGGATGAAAAAGATATCCAATTGGTTAAGGATATCGCTGATACAAAAGCAAAGATTGAGGTATCACTAGAACAATATAAATTTAGGGAAGCTCTTTTTGATGTAATTGACCTTGCTAGAAAGGGAAATAAGTATATGCAGGAAAAAGAGCCCTGGATCATTGCTAAGCAAGTAGCGGATAATCCAGCCGCTCAGCAATTGATAGACAATTGTATGTTCAATTGCTTGCAACTTACGGCCAACCTTGCTGTGTTGATTAATCCGTTTCTTCCTTCAACGGCTAAGAAGATGTGTTACATGATGAAGGTCGTAGACAAAATGTTGGATTGGGAAAATGCTGGTAAGTTGAACCTGCTTAGTGTGGGCTATAGTTTAAGAGAACCTCAACTCTTGTTCAGAAAAATTGAAGATGAAGAAATCGCAATTCAAATTAATAAATTAAAATCTGGTGCCATGGAAGCATCTCCCAAGCCTGCTGAAATTACCTCAAGTGAACCTCAACTCAAGGCTGAGATTGTGTATGATGATTTCGGTAAAATAGACTTGAAAACCGGTGTCATCTTGAGTGCACAAAAAGTGCCTAAGGCAGATAAGCTTTTGCAGTTGGAAATTGATCTTGGTTTTGAAAAAAGAACCATTCTGTCTGGTATTGCCATGCATTTCGAGCCTGAAGCAATCATCGGAAAACAAGTTGTTGTGGTAGCGAATTTGGCGCCAAGAAAAATGCGTGGTATCGATAGTAATGGGATGATCCTCATGGCCGAAGATGAAAATGGAAAATTGCATTTTGTTCAACCGGAAAATGTTATTGCCGCGGGTAGTAAGGTGTCTTGATAGACGTTAGATATTAGAGGTTAGTAGTTAGACGTGAGTAGTGAGTGAACAGACGCTAGAGGTTAGTAGTTAGACGTGAGTAGTGAGATGTGAGTCAATAGATGTTAGACGTTAGTGATTAGATTTGAAATACAAACAATTTATATTAACCCATAACCCAACTCAAAGTGTTCAGCGCTGAGCGTTAAGCGTTTAACCCCTAACAGATAACTCCTAACTCATAGCGTTCAGCACTAAGCGTTCAGCGTTTAACCCCTAACTCCTAACCCCTAACTCCCAACTCACTAACTTCCAACAAAAAAAACATATGAAACCATCCATCAAAAAAGTAGCTGTCTTAGGTAGTGGCGTTATGGGGTCTAGAATTGCCTGTCATTTTGCGGGCATTGGATTGCCAGTTATTTTATTGGATATTGCATCACCAGATACACAACTAGATTCGCCGAAAGCAAAGCGAAATAAATTAGTTAATGATGCTCTTCAGTCTGCTATCAAATCTAATCCGTCACCAGTATATACAAAAGATGTAATTAAGAAAATAACTACTGGAAATTTTGACGACGATCTTCAGCAGATTTCAACCTGTGATTGGATTGTTGAAGTAGTTGTTGAACGGTTAGACATCAAACAACAATTATTCGATAAAGTTGAGTTATACAGAAAGCCCGGTACAATCATTACATCCAATACATCAGGTATTCCTATTAGCATGATGGCAGAGGGTAGGACTGACGATTTTAAAGCACATTTCTGTGGCGCGCATTTTTTTAATCCGCCTCGCTATCTCCGTTTATTAGAAATTATACCAACTCAACATACCCAAAAGTGGGTAGTTGAGTTTTTACTGCAATACGGAGATCTATATCTTGGTAAAACAACAGTGTTGTGTAAAGACACTCCAGCCTTCATAGCAAATCGTATTGGTATTTATGGAATCATGTCTTTGTTCAAAACAATGGACTCTATGGGCATGAGTATTGATGAGATTGAGGCGTTGACCGGCCCAATAATAGGAAGACCAAAATCGGCCACGTTTCGAACAGCTGATGTTGTAGGTATCGATACATTAGTTCGGGTTGCCAATGGAGTGTATGAGAATTGTATACAGGATGAAGCCAGAGAGCAATTTAGTATTCCTGATTGGTTAAGTAACGTAGTAGAAAATAAATGGCTCGGTGATAAAACAGGGCAAGGCTTTTTTAAAAAAATCAAAAATGATAAGGGGGAAAAAGAGATATTGTCGTTGGATTTGAAGACCATGCAGTATGGTCCAAGAAAGAAAACAAAGTTTGCAGCAATTGATACAGCAAAGTCAATTGATAATCTTGGTGACAGAATAAAAATGCTTTGTGCCTCACCCGATAAAGTGGGTGAATTCTATCGCTCATTTCACTATGGATTATTCTCCTATATCTCAAACAGAATTCCTGAAATTTCAGATTCAATCTACAGTATTGATGATGCTATGAAGGCTGGATTTGGATGGGAGATTGGGGCATTTGAAACCTGGGATCTGCTAGGCGTTGAAAAAACGATTGTTGAAATGAAGAAGAGTAGTATTGCTGTTGCATCATGGGTCGAAGAAATGATTGCCCTGGGTTTCAGTAGCTTTTTCAGCATTAAAGAAGGAAAGCGCTTTGCCTATTCTCCTTTAACAAAATCAATGGTATCTGTTAATGCCGCTGGACAAGAGGATGCATTTATTGTGATGAAAAATTTCGAAGGACAAACAGTTTGGAAAAATTCATCATGTAGAACATATCATCTTGGTGATGATGTATTGGGGTTAGAATGGTATACTAAAATGGGAAGTATCGGAGGAGAAGTATTGGAAGGAATTCAACGGAGTATTTCATTAGCTGAAGAAAAATACAAGGGTGTTGTTGTAGCGAATGAAGGAAATAATTTTTCTGCAGGCGCCAATGTGGGTATGATATTTATGCTAGCCATTGAGCAGGAGTTTGATGAATTGGATATGGCAATTCGCATGTTCCAAAATACCATGATGCGTGCACGCTATTCATCTATTCCTGTTGTAGTGGCTCCACATGCATTATCTCTTGGAGGTGCTTGCGAATTAAGCTTGCATTCAGATAAAATTTGTGCTGCAGCCGAAACATACATTGGTTTAGTCGAACTAGGTGTTGGCTTGATTCCTGGAGGTGGTGGTACCAAAGAATTTGTATTGAGGGCTGCAGATGAAATGCATGATGATGAACCAGAAAATATTACCCTAAAGAACCGGTTTATTACTATTGCTACAGCAAAGGTTGCCACCTCTGCGGCTGAAGGTTTTGCTATGGGTATTTTGCGTAAAGGGCATGATGAGGTGGTGATGAATCAAGACAGACGTATAGGGGAGGCAAAAAAATCTGTTTTGGAATTATATAATAGTGGGTATGTAATGCCAGTACAAAGAACTGATATAAAAGTGTTGGGAAGAACTGGACTAGGAGCGTTGCTTGCAGGGGTTCATGGCATGGAGCAAGGTGGCTATGCCACAGCACATGATGCATTGGTTGCACGTAAATTAGCTTATGTGATGTGTGGGGGTGATCTAAGTGAACCGACATTGGTAACAGAGCAATACTTATTAGACTTAGAAAGAGAAGCCTTTTTAAGTTTATGCGGAGAAAGAAAAACACTCGAACGTATACAAGGTATTCTTAAGGGTGGAAAGCCATTGCGTAATTAATAATATTAGTAAAGAAGTAAAAATCCCTGTCTCAAATATGGTGGGGATTTTTTGTTTTGTATTAAACAAAAAATGATTTTTTTTCATTGCTCTATTAATTTCGTGTTTCAATTTAATAAGCATGGAAAACACATTCTTGAAGGAACTTGAGTTGGAGGTTGCAGAGTTGAGACATACGCTCGTTAATCATCCTGTTTACTCACATATTAAGACAGTTGAAGATCTAACTATTTTCATGGAGAGCCATGTATATGCAGTATGGGATTTTATGTCACTCCTAAAAGCACTTCAACTTAACCTGACCTGTGTTCGTATTCCATGGAGGCCAGTAGGTAATGCCTCTACACGATATTTAATTAATGAAATTGTTACAGGAGAAGAAAGTGATGTGGATCAAAACGGAAATCGATTAAGCCATTTCGAATTATACCTTAGCGCAATGCATCAGGCTGGTGCAAATACAGCTCTCGTTTATTCTTTAATTGATGACATAACCAACAATCAGCCTATTGAAAAGGTGTTGAATAATCACTCATTTTCACCAGCTGCTAATCAATTCATGGAATTTACATTTCAAACCATATCCACTGAACAACCTCATTTGATGGCTACGGTATTCACCTTTGGTCGAGAAGATTTAATCCCTGATATGTTTATCAGCTTCATCAAAGAGCTTAAAAAACAGTTCCCTGATAAGGTAGATATATTCCAATATTATATTGAACGCCATATCGAAGTAGATGGTGGTCATCATGCTGACCTCGCGCATCAAATGACATTAGAGCTATGTGGCAAAGATCCTTCAAAATGGAAATCGGCCACGGAATATGTTAAAAAAGCCCTTGAAGTTCGTATTGCCTTATGGGATGAAATACTTCAAAAAATATCCTAAACTTACCACTCATAATATTATAGTCTTGCTAACACTACATTGTGTTAAATGATTTTACCTTGTAGAAAATTAGCATAATGGCTGTTCTAGAGATTAAAAATATTGCTAAGTCATATGGGAAAATCAAAGCACTTGACGGCGTTTCTTTTGATGTACCTCCTGGATCCGTTTTTGGAATCCTAGGCCCGAATGGAAGTGGAAAAACTACCTTGCTCAGTATAATTTTAGACGTACTACAATCTGATCAAGGAACATATACCTGGTTCAATGAAAAACCAACACATCTTCATCGTAAACGAATTGGTTCACTACTTGAAACTCCCAACGTATATCATTATTTGACGGCTGTCCAGAATCTTCGTATTACAAAAAGCATCAGTGGACGGGGCTCTGAACAAGAAATTGATGAGGTGCTTAAAAAGGTAAACTTACATGAACGTAAAAATAGTCGTTTTACCACCTATAGCCTTGGGATGAAGCAACGGCTTGCTATTGCTGGCGCTCTACTTGGAAGTCCATCTGTCTTAGTTTTGGATGAGCCCACAAATGGATTAGATCCTGTTGGTATCGCTGAAATCAGGGAGTTAATTAAAGAGCTCGCTACCCAAGGCCATACGGTTATCATGGCAAGTCATTTACTAGATGAAGTAGAAAAAGTATGTGATCATGTCGCTATCTTGAAGAAAGGTAAACTCTTGGCACATGGCCGTGTTGATGATGTTCTTTCTGATGAAGAATGCTTTCTGCTTAGCGCTCAGCATATGCCTGAACTTCGGGCTGCAATAAGTCTATTTCCAGATATCTTGAGAATATTGGATACGCCTGATGGCATTGAATGCTATTTTCATAAGTCTACAACAACCTCATTACGAATCAATGAATTTTGTTTTGAAAAAGGCATCGTCCTAAGCCAATTGTACAACAAGAAAAAAAGACTCGAAGAAAAATTTTTCGAGCTAACCAATGATTAACCCAGTATCTCATTAATTTAATTTCAATGTTCAAAAATATCCTACAAACAGAATGGCTAAAAGTAAAAAATTACAGGGCATTTTGGCTGCTCATGTCTGTCACTGCTATTTCTTATCCAGGAATTAATTCGATTGTATACTTTTCCTATGACGATATCACTAGCGGTAAAACGCAGGGTGGAGCGATTGCTAAAATGATATTAGGAAACCCATTCAAATTCCCAGAAACATTTCATACTACAGCCTACCTCAGTTCTTTTTTTACGTTCATCCCGGCTATTGTTGTAATAATGTTGATTACTAATGAGTATACGTTCAAAACACATCGACAAAATATCATTGATGGTTGGCAGAAGAAAACATTCATCTGGGGAAAGTTCATCAGCGTTGCATTGGTGACGCTTATTGTTACATTTTTTTACATGCTAGTTGCTATAACCCTTGGTATTTTAGCCACAAAGACATACACTTTATCAGTCATTTTTGGTGAATCAAAATACATCTTGTTATTTGCTTTTCAAGTATTTAATCAATTGTCCATTGCCTTCCTAATTGGCCTCCTTATCAGAAAAGCATTTATTGCTTATGGTATTTTCATTTTTTATTCTTTCATTGTAGAAAATATTGTTGTTGCCTATTTAAAATTGAAAGCAGTAAAATATGGTCAAGACTTCGGGAGATTTCTTCCTATGGAAATATCTGATCGTATGATTCCTGTTCCTGCTTTTATAGGTAAATTTGATGAAGCTGGATATAAAGCTGCTAATGTAGCTATTAGCACACATTGTGTATACACGTTAGGGCTTACTATATTGATCTGGGTGGTATCATTTATTATATTTAAAAAACGTGATTTGTGATGTTTAAAAAATTTATCCTTGTAAGTACACTTTTTGTAGTGGTCCTTTTTAATGCTAAAGAATGTCAGGCTCAAGCTGTTCAAACAACAATTCGAACAGCTGCAATGGAAATGGGTAAAGCACTCGTAGGAAAGAATAGCGATGTTTTTCTGAGTTATATGCATCCATCTATGATTACCCTTGCTGGAGGAAAGTCACAGTTGAAAGTCATTACAGATTCGGCGTTAACTGTTTTTGAAAAATTTGGTGGCCGGATCAGTAAGATAAATTATGGAACACCATCTGATGTGATTACATATAAAAACATGTTGCAGGCTGTTTTGCCGCAGTCAACCTACTTAACTAGTCTATTAGGGGATGTTGAATTCTCTTCAAGCCTGATTGCTATTTCTACTGATAAAGGCACAACCTGGAAGTTTATTGATACGAATCTATTTGGGATTGGTAAAGTGAAAGAAGTTATGCCAGATATCAGTTCCGAACTCAAAATTCCTAAAGCAGCTCCCCCAAAATTTAGTCCTGCTGAATAGCTTAATTTGATTATCAAATTTCTGATATCCCTTAGGGTATTGAATCTGCTTGTTTTAGTCAATTTTTTTTACATACTTTTAGATATCCCAAATCAATACACATGAAGTCTATTTTCATTCTTTTGCTATCAATGTCTATTTGCTTTTCAATTACTGCTCAAAAAAAGAAAGTAAATTCAAAATCAACTGATCATGCTGTTTCGTATGACACAAGTTTGCTTAAAAATGTAAACTATCGATTACTCGGACCGTTCCGTGGTGGTAGGAGTGGTGCAGTAGCGGGTAGTTATGTAAATAAGAATACATTCTATTTCGGTTCTACCGGAGGCGGAGTATGGAAATCGATGGATGCTGGAAGTAACTGGAAAAACATTTCTGATAAATATTTTGGATCAACCATTGGTTCAATCGCAGTAGCGCCTTCGGATGATAACATCCTATATGTAGGGGAAGGTGAAAACACGATGCGCGGAAATGTATCTGATGGTTTAGGTGGTATGTGGCGTAGTGATGACGGGGGTAAAACATGGCGTAATCTCGGAATGAAAGATTGTCGTCACATCACAAACATCATTATTCATCCTAAGAATCCTAATATAGTTTGGGCAGGTGTAATGGGCCATTTGTTTGGACCTCATCAAGATAGAGGTATTTATAAATCAATCGATGGTGGTAAATCTTGGAAAAAAGTATTGTATGTCAATGACCAAACTGGTTGTAGCGATTTAGTGATGGAGCAGGGTAATCCTAATGTGCTCTATGCCGGTACATGGCGTGTTATCCGCACCCCCTATAGTCTAGAAAGTGGTGGGGATGGTAGTGGTTTATGGAAAAGTGTAGATGGTGGTGATAACTGGACAAACATTTCATCTTCTAAAGGACTTCCAAAAGGCACTTGGGGTATTGTTGGTGTCGCCGTTGCTCCTTCTAATACAGATAAAATATATGCTATTATTGAGAATGCAAAAGGAGGATTATTTATGAGTGCGGATGGCGGACAAACTTGGAATTTACAAAGTGGAGATAATAACATCCGCCAACGTGCATGGTATTATTCTAAAGTTTTTGTAGATCCTAAAAATGAAAATTTAGTGTACTGTCCCAATGTAAGCTTTATGAAAAGTGTTGATGGTGGGAAGTCTTTTCAAGCATTGGAAACTCCTCATGGAGATCATCATGATTTGTGGATAGATCCAGAAGATGGTCGTCGTATGATTGTTGCTGATGACGGAGGTGCTCAAATTAGTTTTGATGAAGCAAATTCATGGAGCTCTTATACGAATCAACCTACCTCTCAAATATATCGTGTAAGTACAGACAATTCATTTCCTTATAGAGTATTAGGTGCACAGCAAGATAATTCAACGATCCGCATAAAGTCAGCCACGTACGGCTCATTTATTACAGAGAAAGATTGGGATGTTACGGCAGGTGCTGAAAGCGGTTATGTTGTCGCTGACCCATTGAATCCAGACGTTGTATATGGTGGAAACTATGGAGGATACTTATCAAGATTAGATCATCGTACCGGCGAGAATAGAGCTGTCTCTGTATGGCCTGATAATCCAATCGGAGCTGGTGCAGACATTCAGAAATATCGTTTCCAGTGGAACTTCCCCATTTTCTTCTCTCCGCATAATCCAAAAAGATTGTACTGCGCAGGTAATGCGTTGTTTGTAACAGAAAACGAAGGCGCAAGCTGGGAACAAATTTCACCAGACTTAACCACTGATGACAAGTCGAAGCAAGTATCAAGCGGTGGACCAATCACCAAAGACAATACTTCAGTGGAATACTATTGTACCATTTTTACTGCAGCCGAAAGTCCACTTGAAAAAGATTTACTCTGGACAGGTTCAGATGATGGATTAGTGAATATAAGTCGAGATGGTGGCAAGCACTGGACTAATGTAACACCTAAGGATTGTCCCAAATGGATGATGTGGAATACAATTGAGGTTGATCCATTTAAAAAAGGATCTGCTTATTTTGTAGGCACACGTTATAAGTTGGATGACTTTACTCCTTATATATATAAGACTGAAGACTACGGACAAACATGGAAGTTAATAACCAATGGTATCAACTCGCTTCATTTTACCAGAACGCTTCGTGCTGATAAGAAGAGGCCTGGCTTATTATATGGTGGGACTGAATATGGCATGTATATCAGTTATAATGATGGTGCCAATTGGGAGTCTTTCCAATTAAACTTACCTATTGTTTCTATAACTGACTTAACTATCAAGAACAATGATTTAGTCGTTGCTACACAAGGACGTGCCTTTTGGGTTATCGATGATCTTTCATTGATTCAACAAATGGATCCATCAGTGAAATCAAAGCCATTGCATGTTTTTGCTGCTAACTCTTCATACAGAATGTCTTCTATGTCGAGCAGATGGGCAATGATGTTTGGTACGCCTGCTAATGCTGCTATGAATCCTAAAAAAGGAGCGGTTATAAATTTTTATGCTTCTAATGTTTCTGATTCAAGTACTGGATCAATTACAGTTTTTGATAAAAATAAAAAACAGGTTAGCCGATTTGCTACAGAAAGTACTACTAAGCCGTTAACGTTGGTCAAGGGTGCTAATCAGTTTGTATGGGATCTTCAATATCCCGCTTGTGAAGCCCTTGAGGATCTTATTTTATGGAATGGAGCTCCAGGTGCTGTAACGACTAGTCCAGGTAATTATATAGCAGTTGTCCGAGTAGATAAAGATTCTGTAGAAGTTCCCTTTACTATTCTTCCTGATCCTAATTATGTATGTAGTCAAGAAGATTACGAAAAGCAACAAGCTTTTTTATTGCAAGTACAAGTTAAGTTTAATGATGTGATGAAAGGTATTAAAGATATCCGTCTTGCAAAACAACAGATGAATGATTTTGTCGTAAAGCAAGATACTGCTTGTCCAGCCGATATTAAAAAAATGGCCGATAGCCTTTCTTTAGCGCTTACATCAATTGAAGAAAAATTGCACCAAACAAAAGCGAAGAGTGGACAAGATGTATTGAATTACCCAATTCGTTTGGATGACAAAATCAGTGGTGTTTTTGGAAATGCTAGCAGTGGTAATATGGCGCCATCTAAACAATCTATAGCTGTTTATAATGAGCTTGCAGCACAAGCTGATATTGAAATACAGAAGATTAAAGTAATTATGAATGACGGCATTAAGGCGTTTAATAACTTGATTATTGCCAAAGGATTGCCTGTGGTGGTGGTTAAGTGATCTCATAGACGTGAGATGTTAGATGTGAGTGGTGAGTTGGGGGTTGGAAGTTGGGAGTTATGAATTATTAGATGTTAGATGTGAGTAGTGAGTAAAGGATATTTTTCATAGATGGAAATATACATTTCTAAAATCAAGAATTAGGTATTGATGCCTAACAAAAAAACGGAGTACTCAATATTGAGTCTCCGTTTTTTTTATGAAAGATTCTAAATGTATTTCCTAACACCTAACGCCTAACATCTAGCGTCTAAGTTCTAACATCTAACATCTAACGTCTAAGGTCTAACATCTAACACCTAAAGTCTAGCCTCTCACGTCTCACGTCTGTTTACCCCTTCACATTCCTCACGCCAGTTGTTCCACCACCATTCAAGGTCATATCATGAGGTGTATTTGTTTTCCATCCACCGCGAGTGAAATCAGGAACATCAATTGTCCTTGATTTATTTTTTACTGATGCTTCGCTTAGCGGACCTACAGCGCTCCATGATGCTGCATCATATACATTTTGATCAAGTGGCAATCCATTGCGTAAGCAATCAATTAACCTCCAGTCCATGATGAAATCCATGCCACCATGTCCGCCAACACCTTTTGCTATTTCTCCGATGTGCTTAACAATTGGTGGTGCATATTTTTCTTCTAGGGCTTTCATTTGTTCAGCATTAATCCATTCATGTCCAAAAGCAATTCTTTCCGGATCAGGATATTTCTGTGCACAACCCTTAGTTCCGCTCACCAAGTGAATTCTAGAATAAGGGCGGGCTGTTGATACATCATGTTGAACCATTAAGGTTTTTCCTTTATCCGTTCTGATGATGGTAGTGTTCATGTTACCACGGTACGATTTATTAGCATACTCCTTAAAGAAATCATCTTTAGCAGCCAAGTCGTTTGCCATCTTACCCATGGTGAAATCATTCGTACTCATACTCACTAGATGATCAAATTTATCACCACGGTTTATGTCCATAGCTTGTGCTATAGGACCAAGGCCATGTGTAGGATATAGGTCACCATTTCTAGTCATGTTTTCTTTCAAACGCCACATGTCTTGATAGCCATTTTTGTTGAAAAGATAGTCTTTAGACAAATCGTGGATATAAGCACCTTCTGCATGAAGAACTTCACCAAATAGACCATTGCGAATCATATTTAATGTGAGTAATTCAAAGAAATCATAGCAGCAGTTTTCAAGCATCATCATGTGCTTTTTAGTCTTCTCAGATGTTTCAACAAGCTGCCAACATTCATCAATTGTTTTTGCTGCAGGTACTTCTGATGCTGCATGCTTTCCATGATTCATTGCGTAAACTGCAATGGGAGTATGAAGTGACCATGGAGTAGTAATATAAATAAGGTCTAAATCATTGGATTCGCACATGGCTTTCCATCCATCTTCTCCAGAATATTCTTTTGCTTTAGGTAATCCTGCTTTAAGTAAAATTTCTTGTGCTTTACTAGCTCTTTCTGGTAATTTATCACAAAGTGCTTTAATCTCCACACCTTCAATAAATGACATGCGCTCAACGGCACCTGGACCTCTGCTTCCTAATCCAACAAAACCAATGCGGACAGTTGGAATTTTTGGTGCTGCAAATCCACTCATATTAAATGGAGCAGATATTTTTGAAATTCGTTGTGAATAGGCTGATTGTTGAATTCCTGTTGCAAGTGCACCTGAACCAAGGGCAACGTTGCGTATAAAGGAGCGACGATCTGTACTCATGATATTGATTTTAGATGAGTTTTAAAGGTAAGGAAAAGACTCGAAATAGTTGAAAAATAGACTTAAGTCTAACTTGGGTATTTTACTTTCTAAACGAATTATAGATTTAGCCAATAATTCATTTTAAATACCAAGGCCCTATTCTTATTTTTCATGATAGGGTCTGTGTAATAATTGTCACTATAAACAATAAATAAATCACTCATAGGCTTATATCGCCATTGAATTCTGCTGTTGATATTGAAGTTGTTTCGTTGGTTGTTGTACTGTAGAAACGTGGTCCAGAATAGATTGGTTGAAAAGTTGATTTCAACTCGTGGGGCTATCAAAATCAAATTGCTTGATCCATATTTTTCGGGGAATTGCAATTTAGCTTGTTGCATGCTCAACGCAAAACTACCCCAGGGTTGCACCCTAAATTTTGTAGTTAATTCATACTGAAGGATGGTACCGTTAAAAAATTCTCCTCCACCAAATAGTAATGTGTAAGAGAATTTTTTCTTGATATCAGATCCGTAGGTTACTGAGCCAGTTGGCGCTCTGTAATGCCCTGGAGGTATAGGCAGTTTGTTGGTGAAGGCAGTATTAAAAAGAAGATTGTTGGCGCTAAAACTAGACATGAATAAAAAGCTAGATGTGTTTTTAAGCGCAAGCTCCAACGACAAATCATGTATGCTTTCATTAAACGTTTCATTTAGGTTGTAAAAAAAGATATTTGCAAACCCTAATCTGATTTGATTAATCTTTCCTTTTTTTGGATAAAAGGTATGTCTAATTTGGCTGTACACTTGATGGTATCCCATGCGGACAAGCGTATCTAATAAAGCGTCATAATTATCGATATGGCTTATATAGCCCATATCTGCATAATACTTGTCTGTAATTTTTGTCAAGTCAAAAACCAAGTTCCATTTTTTCGAAGAGTAGCCGAATCCTGTATTGGTATAGTAGTCAGGTTTTTTTTGTAAATCCTTGAATGAAAAATGGTGACCAGTCCATGCATTCCATCTGCCAGAGTTATCCAGAAAATTATATTCAACGCCCGCATTTCTACCAAACTTATCTAATGGATTCGTGAACTTATGGTTTTTGTCTTCAATTCCTTGACGATTCAGGAAATAACCTTTTATAGATGATCTTGCCTGAACTTGTTGGTTAAATGTGACTGCTGTATAGTTTTGAGCTGCAGCATCTCCTTTGGCTAGAGTCTGCATATTCATCATCCCAACTCTAGTTTTCTTGGTAATGTTGCCACTGATACGTGCGCCTGCAGCTATGGGTATTTTGTTCCCGTTATTATCTAAGCCGATTGTCCTTGAGTAAAAGGGTCTGATGGGGGGGATGCCATAGTTAGAAAACAAATCATCGTTTTCTAAGAAGAATGTTCTTTTTTCCGGAAAAAATATATTGAATCGGGTTAAGTTAGTGACTTGTTTATCCACTTCGATTTGCGAAAAATCTGGATTAACAGTTAAGTCTAAGTTCAACGTAGAGGATAATGCAATTTTTGAATCGAATCCACCACTCAATTTGCCTATTGGTGAAGTGCCGGCCTCTTTATCAGAAGATATTGTGCCAGAAGTATAGGGTATGAAAGCAATATTGGTTCCTGGAGCAGGAGGTGGGGTATCCCAATTCAAAGAACCCGAATAACCAAAATCATAGAAAGGAAAATTGGTTGGCATGTCAGTCCAACTAGAGAACTCATTGTTCTTCACATCATTCCTTAAAAAATTAATACCCCATCGTGTTTTTCCTTCTTTAAAGCGAAGTGTTTTGAATGGAATAGCAAATTCAGCTATCCAATACGTTTCATGCCTTGAAGTGGCTGAAAACCATTTATTGTCCCAACTAAAACTCATCTCATCACTTGTTGACCCAACTGAAACCAAGTCTTCTGTTTGAACATTATACGGAGTTACCAAGAATAAAAAGCCATTGGTGCGTTGATTAACTGGGTCAATAGCCACACCAACAGCGTCGCTTGTAAAAAACTCTTGGTCTCTTTTTAAGGTTTGTGCTACATAATAATTAGTGTCGACGGCTTTGATTCCTATATATAAGAACTGATCATCATAGCTCATTTTAACATAGGTCTGTCGTTTTGGTCTGCCTTCATCATTCGGCCATTTTTTCCAGAAGTCTGAAGTCTGTTCAGCAGTCGCCCATGTTTCCTCATCGAGTTGCCCATCAATTTTTATTGCAGAAGTAGCTTTCTTGATGTTTAATTTGAATTGTTCTTGAAAATTCAGTCCGTTTTGTGCAGATGAGCTAAAACAAATTAATAGAAATATAGTAGTTAGAAACGTGCTGTATTTGTTCATGAATTTCATTTTCAATTTCCCTTAGTTTGGTTGAGTCTAAACTCAATTTAAAGTGGGTGCAATTTCATCATTTTTTATTTTCTTTCCTCATCATTGGGTGGAAAGGGAACTGTTATTGATGAGTGGGAGTCCAATAGTGGGAAGTTTTAATTTTCATATCTTGTACCATGCTTTATCGAGTAGCAAAGATAGTCATGTGGGTCACATTACGGATTTTTTTTAGAAAAGTTCGGGTAGAAGGATCTGAAAAATTAGATCACAAAAATCCTGCTATTTTGATTGCAAATCATACAGCCTCATTTCTAGATGCTATGGTACTATCCGTATTCCTAAAGCGTCCTTTATTTTACTTTGTTAGGGGTGATATTTTTAAGCATCCCATCGCTTTGTACATTTTTACTAAGTTACACATGGTCCCCATTTTTAGCAGCAATGATGGAAGAGCAGAGCTTTCTAAAAACAAATCCACTTTTGATCGCGGCCAAGATATTTTAAAGAATGATAAGTTACTATTGATATTTCCAGAAGGGTATAGTAGACTTTCAAAAGATTTAGCTCCTTTCAAAAAAGGTACAGCTAGGGTTGCATTACAAACTGCTTTTGATTTTGGCATCGAAAAAGAATTCACCATTGAGACAGTATGTATCAATTATTCTTTTCATGGATTTAGATCCGATCTTTTAATTCGAGTTGGTGATTCTTTGCCTCTAGCTAAATATAAAGAGGAATACAGGGGAAGTCCGGGTCATGCAATAACCAATCTAACGCGGGACATGTTCGACCTGTTTGAGAAAAATGTATTGTATGTCGCTCAGCCAGATCGAACCTTGTATGTTGAGGCATTATTGAGGATGCTGTTTACCGATGTTAAGTATAGCGCTAATGATTTTTTCACAACCGGTCGTAAGGTATGTCAATACGTATCTGCTTTGTCTGAACAAGAGTTCCTTGACTCATCTGAAGAATTACAGGAGTATGAGCGGATGTTGAAGCAATACAGAATTCGTGACGAAGTAATTTTTTCTAAAAAATCGAATTCTATTTTACGTATTTCTATGCTAGTTTTCTTTATTCCATTTGCTGTTGTTGGATACGGCTTATGGCATACGCATTATAAATTATCAAAATGGATTGCTGATAAAACAGTAACTAGAGATGACTTTTATACAAGTGTATTTTCGGGGATAGGAGGGGTAATGGGTTTGATATGGTGGCTTTTGCTTTGTGGCGTTGGATGTTATTTAAAAGTAAACGTGATTTTTATACTTTTCTTTTTTTCACCC
>CANGBH010000030.1 GCA_947451935.1 Chitinophagaceae bacterium | reverse complement strand
TTTCCTTTGTGCTAAATATGCTATTCCTTCTATGGTGAAAAACAAGAAAGGTGTTGTGGTTAATATTTCAAGTGTTCAAGCATTTGTTAGTCAGCATAATGTCTCTGCTTATACTACTGCTAAAACAGCGATCTTGGGATTAACTAGAAGCATTGCGGTGGATTATGCTCCGTCTATTCGATGCGTAGCGGTTTGTCCAGGCACAATTGACACGCCTATGTTGCGGGATGCGGTTGCTCTCTCTCTAAATCCAGCAGAAGTAATGGAAGAATGTATCAATATGCATTTGACTAAGCGTATTGGAACGGCAGAGGAGGTAGCAGAGCTTGTTAAATATTTATGTGACGATAAGTCAGCCTTTATTACCGGGCAAGCAATCAGAATTGATGGAGGATTGGGTATTACTATATTGGGAAGTAAAAAAGATTAGCAAGTAGTGAGTTTGTTTTGGGAACAAGATTGACTCAAATAAAGTATTTTTATTATTATATAATTTATACGCTACAATGAAAATTACAGATATTAAAGTTACAACTGTTGCTGTTCCATTAGAAGCACCTATTCGCCATGCAAATGGTACACATTGGGGTAAATTTATTCGCACCATTATTGAAGTTGAAACAGATGAAGGCATTACCGGTTTAGGTGAGATGGGAGGTGGAGGTGAATCCGCTGAAAATGCATTTAAAGGACTGAAGAGTTATTTGGTTGGACACGATCCTTTTCAGTTGGAATCTATGTATTGGAAGATTTGTAATCCAACAGCATCATTATATAACAATAGAACACAACTTCATGCAGCATTGGAATTTGCTTGCATGGATATTATGGGAAAAAAATTAGGTGTTCGTGCTTGTGATTTGTTAGGTGGTGCATTAAGAGAAGATATTCCTTTCGCATCATATTTATTTTTTAGGTATCCTAATTTAGAAACAGGAGCTGGTGGAGAAGAAACAGCCGATGAAATGGTAAAACATGCAAAACAATTAGCAGCTGAGCATGGATTCACTTCTCATAAATTAAAAGCAGGCGTTTTTCATCCTGATCATGAGGTTGAAGTATTTCGGGCCATTGCAAATGCATTTCCCGGCCATCGTGTAAGGATTGATCCCAATGCTGCATGGAGTGTGGAAGATTCAATCCGAATAGGCCAATCGATTGAAGATTTGAATAATGATTATTTCGAAGATCCAACTTGGGGCTTGGAAGGAATGAGAAGAGTTAAAAGCCGTGTTCGCATTCCAACTTCAACCAATACAGTAGTAGTAAATTTTGAACAACTAGCTTCTTGTATTCGAAATGAAGCAATCGATGTTATATTATTGGATACTACATTTTGGGGTGGACTTCGTCAGGCTTGGAAAGCAAGTGTTATCTGTGAAAAATTTCAATTGGGTGTAGCTGTGCACAGTTCAGGTGAATTAGGCATTCAATTGGCTACCATGTTACACTTAGGCGCTACAGTTCCAAATTTGTCCTTTGCAGCCGATGCCCATTATCACCACCTAACAGATGATATCATCAAGGGAGGCAAAATGAAATACAAAAATGGATGTATTCAACTGCCACAAGGGCATGGACTAGGCGTTGAGATTGATAGAGATAAACTAAATCAATATGCTGAATATTATAAACAAACAGGTGGGTATACATATGATCGCGATCCCAATAGACCTGAATGGTATAGTATTATGCCAGAAAAAAGATGGGCTACACCTAAAGGAAAATAATTTCAGCGTAAGAAAAAAAACATTTATTCCTTTCAACATTTCAACAATATACTATGGCACTAACTATTGATGATGTAGCAATTTTTGCCGATGGTTTAGATCATCCTGAATGCATTGCTGCACACCCTGATGGATCTATTTGGGCCGGTGGTGAAGGTGGTCAAGTCTATAGAGTTTCTGCAGATGGAACTGAGATAAAAGAAATGGTTAATACCGGTGGATTCAATCTCGGACTAGCATTTTCTCCAGACATGTCCTGGTTGGCGGTATGCGATTTAAAAAACCATTGTGTATGGAAACTAGATTTACAAACGATGTCTTTGAAGAAATTTGCAGAAGGTGCAGATGGCATTTCATTAAATATTCCGAATTACCCCTGTTTCAGTAAAGACGGGTATTTATGGGTTTCTGAAAGTGGAGCTTTTAGGCAAATTACGGGTAAACTATTTCGCTTTGATCAAGAAGGGAATGGTGTTATTTGGCACGATGGACCATTTAATTTTGCAAATGGATTAGCCCTTTCTGCAAAAGAAGATTGGCTATATGTTGCTTGTACATGGCTGCCTGGGGTAGAACGTATTGCAATCAATGCAGATGGTTCTGCTGGTATCCGTGAAGTATATTGCACACTGCCTCAAAGTTGTCCTGATGGTTTGGCCTTTGATGCTAATGGCAATTTATATGTTGGATGCTATGCACCAAATTGTATTTATAAAGTAACGCCTGGCCAAGAGGTTAGTGTATTGATTGATGATTGGGAAGCGCATACTTTATCAAATCCAACTAACTTGGCATTTGGTGGTAAGGATTTCAATGAATTATTTACGGCTAACCTAGGACGTTGGCATATCAGTAAAATACAATTGGATACTAAAGGTCAAAAGTTGGCCTGTCACAAATAGATTTATTTTCTATTTGCTGTTTCCCTTCAAGTTATATTTTAGTTTAATAAAACGTGGATGGTAAATCGTCGCGTCTTTCTGTATGTCATTCCAAAAATCGGGTGTAATGGTATTATAACTAATGAGCAGTTCCCCAGGTTTAGATAAACTAGGATGTGCTTTTGCATTATACGTCCAAAGTCCTTCTTTCCATTCTGGAGCTGACCAAATTTCTGTGATGTCGGAAAAGGGCCCCAATGGACTGTCTGCAATTCTCATTCCAACTTTATCAGAAAGTCCCAATACTTGAAATAGTAAAATGAATCGTCCATCAGGTAATTGAGTCATGCTTAATTCATCAGAAGCTGAATTGGTTAAGGCATTGAGGTCATTTGAATTTTCACTCCAATCCAATCCATTCCAATATCGCCATGCGTTAATGTTCTCAAATTCTGCCGGTTTCACTCTAGACACTACTAAGTTTTTATCTTTTCCGAGGCAGCCATAAACATATACAAATCCATCAGGGTGTTTCGCCCCAGCCCATTTGGTATTGACGAAAATTCCAGATCCAAAATTTCCTTCTCCTAATTTAGGGTGATTGATGTGTAGTGAAGTTTCAATTTGTTTTTGATGTTCAAATGGAGCCCTCTCTCCACCAGGTATGGAGATTATCGATACAGCGGTTTCGATAAAGTCAAACACGCCAGGACCAGTTCGTTCAACTTTATATCCAATAATATTCAAGTTGTTATTCAATTCTTTATTGACAAATCCATCGCCTAGCCAAAAAAGTTGTGGTTTTTTTTCTGTTGTTGTTGTCGGAATAAAAAAAGTTTCTGGTTTGCCTTCAGAGCTATTCTTATAATAAAATTGAATAGAGTTAGGATCAGGGTCAATGCCTTTTACATAAGCTATGGTATTATTCACCATGGTGTTTCCGGGTAGGGGTTTCTTGTTTTCCACTTTACCTATGTATGTATCACTAAATAGCAGTAGAATGGAATCCTTTTTTTTATGACGGGCATAATCATTTCCATTGAGAGGAATTGAAAATATGCCATCAGCTCCAAACCATCCATCTGTCCGATTAAAAAGAGAAGTCCATTCAGGAGCTGCCTCTACAGTATACGTGAAAGGGATGGGGGCCTTTCCTGTTTGTGCCGTAACCTTAGAAATAAAGGTCATTGTTAGGCACATTGAAACAACAAGGGTAAATAACTTTTGATTCATGAGGTTCTATGTTAAAAAATAATTCTAATCCTGCGTTAAGTATACATTCTTATGAAGTAAATTTATTCAATTGATTGCATAATTGCTGATTTGTTTTCAAAAATAGGCGCCATTTTATTTTGATTACATATCCAACAGAATTAACTCATATGAAAAAAAATAGCGTACTTTTTTTATTAAGTGTGATAGGCATATTCCTTCTTGATTCTTGCTCTACGGTAAAAAAAACCACTGCAGAGCAAACGTCTAATCTATCTACCTATACTTCAAGAGACTTGCAAGCTAAAATGCATACGGAAGCTGCCCCAGAATGGGCTGAAATGCTCCGTCATAAAGAAGGCTGGATCGGTGCCGATGGAATTTATAGTATAGCGATGAACGGTGTGGAAAAACCCGGACTTGCCAATGAAACCAATACCATGTTTTGGTTTAGTGATTGCATAACTGGTCGTGTTGTAGCCGATACGTTACAAGATGGATGGGATTTAATGCATAATTCAGTGGCAATTGTAAATGGAAGTAACCCTAATCCAGATAGTATTCAATTTTACTATAAAAAAGATAATGCTGGGCATTCCATATCCATGTTTGAACCGCATACACCCAAATCAGCTCCCGGTAATTACTATTGGCTTGGTGATGGCCTTTTCAATCATGCCTTAGATAGTACAATCTATATATTCTCCTATTTAGTCAAGACAGTTCCTGGCGGGATTTATCCATTTGATGATGTTGGACTATCCCTGATTGCTATTCCGAAAGGTAGTAAGCCTCCTTATGCTGATCAACGGCAATATGATACTCCCTTTTTCTTGAAAGACAGCCAGGGTAGAGGTAAGGTTGTTTTTGGTATTGCTGTACTATCTAATACTGTTGGTGCAGGCGCACCTAAACCGGATGGGTATATTTATGTGTATGGAGTACGAGGAAGTAAGAAGGAATTACTTCTGTCTCGCGTGAAAGATGTTGATTTTGAAAAATTCAGTGAATGGCGATTTTGGGATGGTGCAGGATGGAATGAAAGTATTCATGCTGCAGCTGCCTTAACTGATCGTATTTCCAATGAAATGAGTGTTAGTTATATGGAAGATGGACGCGTATTGGCCGTATATCAATTGGATACCAATTCTCCTAATGTAATGGTTCAAGCAGCTGAAACGCCACACGGACCATTTCAGCCAGCCAAGAAGATTTGGGAAACACCTGAAATATTTGATTCTATTGACTTTTACACCTATAATGCCAAAGCCCATCCCCATCTTTCAAAGCCGGGTGAATTACTCATAAGCTATAATGTAAATTCATTTAACTTTCTAGATCAAATCGTTAAACATCCGTTTCATTTAAGGCCTAGATTCATCAGATTCAAATACTGAGTTGTATAAAATAGGCATGGCATATGCTGAATCGTTTTCGTAAAAAAGGTTATATTTAAGCAGTGTATTTTTGACAAAATTCTGTTAATTGTACCATCTTAAATCTCAGCTTAATGAACAATTGGTTGAATTTGAAATAACCTGTTCCATAATCTGTGATTTCTTGATTTTAATTAAACACAATGACACTTTTTAAAGAACGTATAGTTTCTAAAAAATTTCTAATTATTTCAGGGATACTTGTTTTGGTAATTGCCATTACATTCATGGCAATGCCATCTTCCAAGGTTGATTTTAATACAGAAGTTAAACCCATTTTGAATAAAAAATGCATAACCTGTCATGGTGGTGTAAAGCAAAAAGCTGGATTTAGTGTACTGTTTCGTGAGGAAGCATTAGGCAATACCGAATCTGGAAAGCCCGCAATTATCCCAGGTCATCCTGAACAGAGTGAGTTCATCAAACGAATTACGGCTAAAGACCCAGAGGAAAGAATGCCCTATAAACATCCTGCTCTTTCATCTGAGGAAATTGCCATTTTGACTAAGTGGGTTAAACAAGGCGCAGAATGGGGTGAACATTGGGCCTATATTCCTGTAACAGAACCTGATGTGCCAAGTAATTCTAATTCTTGGATTAAGAATAATATTGATCATTATATTTTTTCGAAATTAAAAGAGGAAAAGCTGTCCCCATCTCAAGAAGCTGATAAATCAGTTTTGTTGAGGCGTTTGAGTATTGATCTAACAGGTTTACCAGCACCAGAAAAAATAGCTAAGCGTTATTTACAAGATAATTCAGATAAAGCCTATGAAAATTTAGTAGATGAATTATTGGCATCTTCTTCTTATGGAGAACGATGGACTTCCATGTGGCTTGATTTGGCTAGATATGCTGACACCAAAGGATATGAGAAGGATGGAGGGCGAAACATTTGGAAATACCGTGACTGGTTGATCAATGCGTTTAACAAGGACAAACCCTATAATGAATTTTTAACTGAACAAATTGCAGGTGATTTAATGCCTGATCCAGATGATGCTAAGTATATAGCTACTGCCTTTCATCGGAATACCATGACCAATGATGAAGGAGGAACCGATAATGAGGAGTTTAGAACATCTGCAGTGCTTGATCGGGTTAGCACAACATGGAGTGCGTTGATGGGCACAACATTCAATTGTGTTCAATGTCATAGTCATCCTTATGACCCTTTCAAGCACGAAGAGTATTATAAGTTCATGGCCTTCTTTAACAATAGCCGCGATGAAGATACAGAGACAGATTATCCTCTATTAAGACAATACAATGCAGTAGATAGCACAAAGCTTTTTCAACTCATTGATTGGTTAAATAAAAATGTATCTAAAGAAAAGGCTAAGGAATATTATTTATTTTTAAAAACTTGGCAACCCGCTATTAATTCATTGAAATGTGATAGTGTAAATAATGGTTCTATCGCAGTATTGACTAATCTGCGAAACAATGGTACCTGCAGATTAAAGAATGTTCCAATCAATAATCATAGGCAATTCTCTTTTAGATATAATTCAGACTATAATATCAAGTTGTCTGTTTATCTGGATAGTGCTAATGGCGCCCAGTTAGCATCATATTCATCTGCAAAAACAAATGGTTGGAAAATTGTAAGCCTAGATATCAATTCAATTCCGGGAAGGCATAATTTGTTTTTTAAATTAAGTAGTTCGCAATCTGGAGATGCAACTGCACTTACCTTCGATTGGTTTAGATTTTCAGATCCATTTCCAGGTGCTGATAAACTTGGATATGCATCAGCAAAGCAACAATATGAAGAACTTTTAAGCGCCCCTGCAGAGACCACACCCGTGATGGTTGAAAATAATACAGACCTGTTTAGAACAACTAATGTCTTTATAAGAGGTAATCGATTGTCAAAAGGAAAAGAAGTCACACCAGACGTTCCTCATATTATGAACCCCATGCCTGCAAACGCTCCTAAGAATAGGCTCGGTTTAGCGATGTGGTTGACTGATAAAAAGAATCCACTAGTTGCTCGTACAATGGTCAATCGTTTATGGGAACAATTGTTTGGATATGGTATCGCTGAAACGTTAGAGGATCTAGGAACTCAAGGAATTACTCCAACTCATAAAGACCTTCTAGATTATTTAGCATTTCAGTTTATGAATGATTATAATTGGAGTATTAAAAAGATACTAAAGGAAATCGTTCTATCTGCAACCTATCGACAAGACTCTAAGTTTTCAAAAGAGTTACTTGAAAAAGACCCAAACAATAAATTATACGCTAGAGGTCCACGTGTACGATTGACTGGTGAACAGATCAGAGATCAGGCACTCTGTGTAAGTAATGTATTAAGTCATAAAATGTATGGCAAAAGTGTAATGCCCTTTCAGCCAGATGGAGTATGGCGTTCTCCTTATTCAGCTGAAACCTGGAACCTAAGTCAGGGTGAAGATCAATATAGAAGGGCTGTCTATACCTATTGGAAGCGGTCTGCTCCTTATCCATCGATGTTAATGTTTGATGGAGGAACGAGAGATGTATGTGTTACGCGAAGGATTCGTACCAATACTCCGTTGCAAGCGTTAACTACATTGAATGATTCAAGCTATTTAGTGATGGCACGATTCTTCGCGAATAGGATGAATGAAATAGGAGGGAAGGATATAAACAGCAAAATTGGTAAAGGCTATGAAGCCATGATGTATAAGTCCATTTCAGCAGGAAGACTAAACGCACTTGTGCAGTTATACAATAACTCATTAGAGAAGTATCAAAAAAATACAATGGCACGTGCTGAAATAGCAGGAGACTTAGGTAAAAATAATCCATCTGATGCAGCAATGGTTGTTGTAGCCAGCGCAATGTTAAATATGGATGAGTGGTTGAATAAAAATTGATTCATTTAATTTGAATATTCAAATATGAAAAAAGATATACATAATCAGAAGTTGGTTAAAGAAGCAAACAGGACAATGCTTCAGCAATCAACCCGTCGTCATTTTCTTAAGGAAGGTGCTATGGGATTTGGTGCACTTGCATTGGGTTCAATGCTTGGTGGTTGTTTCGGCAATTCATCATCGTCTAGTGCAAACCTTTTTGATGCAACCAATCCTTTAGCTCCTAGACCTCCAATGTTTCCTGGAAAAGCAAAGTCTGTAATTTATTTACATATGGCAGGAGCTCCATCTCAGCTTGAAATCTTCAGTTATAAACCTGAATTATCAAAGTTAGATGGACAAGATTGTCCACCTTCATTGCTCGCTGGAAAAAAGTTTGCCTTTATACAAGGCGTTCCAAAGATGTTGGGACCTCAAGCAAATTTTAGACGACATGGTGAAAGTGGAATATGGCTGTCTGATAATTTACCCCATTTATCGACTGTTATTGATGATATAGCTATGCTCAATGCAGTAACGACAGATCAATTCAATCATGCACCCGGTCAATTATTAATGCATACGGGTTCTGCCCGTTTAGGTAGACCAAGTATTGGTAGTTGGGTTACCTATGGCATGGGGTCTGAAAATAAAAACTTACCCGGCTTTGTGGTACTTACATCAGGTGGAAATGATCCAGATGCTGGAAAGAGTGCTTGGGGTAGTGGATTTTTACCAAGTGTATACCAAGGTGTTCAGTGTAGGGGTGAAGGTGATCCTGTGTTGTTTATTAAAGACCCTAAAGGTATGGATCGTGATATAAGAAAGGCATCCATTGATGCAATCAATAAAGTGAATCAAGAGCAATACCAAGAATATAATGACCCTGAAATCTTATCTCGTATTTCTCAATATGAAATGGCCTATAAGATGCAGATTTCTGTTCCAGGAGTAATGGATATAAATGATGAGCCTGCATACATACACGAAATGTATGGTACAAAACCTGGTGAAGCCTGTTTTGCTAACAATGTTCTACTCGCACGCAAGCTGGTTGAAAAAGGTGTGCGCTTCGTACAATTATTTGATTGGGGTTGGGATAATCATGGAGACTCTGCATTCAATGCAGTAGATATTGGATTAGTAAATAAATGCAGAAAAGTAGATAAACCAATTACTGCATTAATACTTGATTTGAAACAAAGAGGTCTGCTTGATGAGACGTTAATAGTTTGGGGATCTGAATTTGGAAGAACTCCAATGCAGGAAAATAGAGAAGGTAAAAAGATGGCCTTTAAAGGCAGAGATCATCATGCAGGTGCATTCAGCATGTGGATGGCCGGTGGTGGTATTAAAGGCGGTACTTCATATGGGGAGTCTGATGAAATTGGCTATAATATTGTTAGCGGAAAAACGGAAGCGTTTGATATACAAGCTACCATATTAAATCAATTAGGTTTTGATCATGAGAAGTTAACCTATGAATCTCAAGGCCGTCCTTTTAGATTGACTGATGTAAGTGGAAAAGTAATTACAGATATCATTGCATAGTAAGATTAACACATTAACATTTAAGATGAATCAGAATCGAAGAAAATTTATAGCCAATACAGCAGCAGGTTCTGCCGCATTACTTATGTCTTCACTTGATTCATTCTCACTTCAAACACAACCCAATATGGATAGAAATAAAAATTATGAACTTCAAATCATGGCTACTGATTGGGGTTTTGATGGAACATTTGATGCCTTTTGTGCAAAGGTAAAAAATGCTGGCTATGACGGTGTTGAAGCATGGTGGCCTACTGACAATAAAGCCAAGCAAGATGAACTTTTCAGTACATTGAAGAAATACAATCTTACACTTGGAATACTCTGCGGCGGTTCTCAGGAAGATCCAGAAGCTCATTTGGAATATTATAAAAAAATGATAGATGCTGCCGCTAAGCAAAATATACAGCGTCCGCTATATATCAATAATCACTCCGGAAGAGATCATTTTAGTTTTGAGCAGAATAAAAAATTCATCGACCATACAACCACATTATCAAAAGAAACAGGAATTCCAATTATGCATGAAACGCACAGAGGAAGAATGTTATTTGCATCACACATCACTCGAAATTTTATTGAAAAATGCCCTGACTTAAAATTGACATTGGATATTTCACATTGGTGTGCTGTTCACGAGAGTTTATTGGCAGACCAAAAAGAATCTGTTCGTTTAGCCTTGAGTAGAACAGAGCATATTCATGCACGTATAGGACATCCTGAAGGGCCACAAGTGAACGATCCGCGAGCGCCTGAATGGGATGAGGTAGTAAAACAACATTTTGAATGGTGGGATAAAGTTGTTGAACGAAAAAAAGCCAATGGAGAGCGCATGACATTCTTAACTGAATTTGGACCGCCAGACTATATGCCAACCATGCCCTATACAAAACAACCACTTGGTGATCAATGGGCTATCAATGTGCACATGTTGAATCTTTTGAGAAAACGCTACGCTTGATATTAACCCGTGAATATTGATTATGGCCACTTTGTTAATGATTGATTTTGTGCAACTGATAGGACGCCTTCACCCCTTGTTAGTCCATCTGCCTATAGGTATTCTACTTTTTGCTGCATTGTTGAGGTTGTTTCTAAAACAAGCAAAGCTAGATTCCATAAATAATGCCATAACCATTGCGTTGTTTTGGGGAACAATTGGTGCCATTGGATCAGTAATCACTGGATATCTTTTATCGCAGTCAGGTGAGTATGATGAATCACTTATTTCATCACATCAATGGTTTGGTATATCTGTTGCATTTTTTTCTGCAGTAGGGTATTACCTACAGAAAAATCATCATGCACATACGAAAATCTTCATGGTGTTGTTGGTGGTATTAATTTTCATCACAGGTCATCTTGGTGGTTCATTAACGCATGGTTCTGATTACCTAACTGAGGTTGCTCTTAGTGCCACCAAAGAAAAAGTAGATACACGGAAAGCGATACCCAATATAGAGGAAGCTATACTATATACAGACATCATCAAACCTATTCTTCAGGCTAATTGCTACGATTGTCATGGACCCAATAAACAAAAAGCAAAGTTGCGCTTGGATTTGCCTGATTATATTCTAAAAGGCAGTAAAGATGGAACGATTATTGATCCAAAACATGTTGAAGAATGTGCTTTCATCAAGCGTTTATTCTTGCCGCTTGACAATAAAGATCATATGCCGCCAAAAGAAAAACCTCAATTGTCTAAACAAGATTTAGACCTTTTGAAATGGTGGGTAAGTAGCGGGGCTGATTTTAGTCAAAAGATAAAAGAAATCAATCAACCAGTCAATATTAAACCTGTCCTCTTGGCATTGAAAACAGGAACGAAAGTTGAAAAGGTAGAGACAACATTCATTCCCTCCACTTCAGTTTCAGCAGCTGATCCAGCTGTACTGAAAGAAATTCAGTCAAATGGCATTGCTGTATTTCCTGTTTCTCAATCAACCAATTATCTATCTGTAAACTTCCTTGCAGTGGATACATTTTCAAGTAAGTCATTATCTATATTAACTCCCATATCAAAACAACTGATTTGGTTAAAATTAAGTAATACGCCTATTGCTGATCAAGATATTAAAATCATAGCTGAACTTTCATCACTTACTCGACTTTCGCTGGATAGAACTTCAATATCAGATGCTGGTTTGGCATTTTTAAAAAATAGTAGCTCACTTGAATACCTCAATCTAGTCGGTACTAAGGTTACGATAAATGGACTAAAACAATTAACTGGATTGAAAAACTTAAAGCAAATATATTTATTTCAATCTGGTATTTCTGCTGATCAATGGAAGGAACTGAAAAATATTTTCCCTAATGCCTATTTAGATTCTGGAGGCTATAAAGTACCTACAATTAAAGGGGATACTACCGAGAAGAAAACAGCAATTGAATAATTGCTGTTGATCTTAGTCATTTTTACACTAGATGGACTGTATTCGGCTTAGTTAAAGTCATATAAAATAAGAGTAGTAAAGTACTTCCTTTCTTTATTTCTTTTGATGAATTAATAGTAGATGTCAATTTTAACAAAAATATGCACTGAAATGAAGTGATATTTCGAATCATTTGATAAAATTTGTATCATGAATAGTTCAAGAACAATATTGGTAGCATTCTTTTTATTTTTTTGGGTGTTTGTAATGTCGTGTTCCAAAAATTCATTGACAGGTAAATCTCAACTTTCATTCATTCCAGAGAAAGATATGCAGTCGATGTCTTATACTCAGTATAAAGAATTTTTAAAAACTCATGAAGTGTTATCTCCTCAAAAGGATGCCAATGCTGCTATGGTTCAAAAAGTAGGAGCAAGACTAACAAAAGCTATTGAGCGGTATTTCAAAAATAACAATAACAGTGCTGCACTAACAGGGTATAACTGGGAATATAATTTAGTAAATGATAAATTAGTTAATGCATGGTGTATGCCTGGTGGTAAAATTGTTGTGTATACTGGTATTTTACCTATCACTCAGAATGAGAATGCCTTGGCAGTAGTTTTAGGACATGAAGTTTCGCATGCATTGTTACAACATGGCACTCAACGCATGAGTCAATCGATGATACAACAAGTAGGAGGGGTTGCGCTTTCTGTTGCCTTGTCCACTAAACCCGCAGAAACCCAAGATATGTTCTTAAGAGCGTATGGTGTTGGATCAGCAGTAGGGTTCACATTGCCTTTTTCTAGAAAACATGAACTGGAGGCAGATCAATTTGGATTAATATGGACTGTTATGGCTGGCTACGACCCAAATGAAGCACTGGCATTTTGGGATCGTATGGAAAAGAATAGCAATGGCAATACACCACCAGAATTTCTAAGTACACACCCATCAGATGTAAAACGGAAAGAAAAGATTAAAGCATTTTTACCCGAGGCGATGAAGTATAAAGGAAAGTGAGCTTGTTTTAGTTGTCACCCATTTCCATAATAATCTCAAATATTTTTTCATACTCTTGTTCAGAAGTTGATAACTCTTGAACTATCGCATTGTATTTCTTTTCTGCTTCTTGAAATTTAAGTTTATCAGAATAAATATCTTGATCGGCAAGTGCTAATTCACATTTGTTTTTTTCTTGTTTTAATCTCGATATGTTAGATTCAAGATCCTCGAATTGACGCTGAAGCTTCTTTTTTTCTTTTTGCTTTTCTTTATCTATAGTTGGTGCACTTTTAGATACAACAGGAGTAGCTTCTTCAGCTGGACTTACTTTTTTTTTATCAGGTTGTTGTGCTGATTTTTTATTGTTGTTTGTTGGATCTGCTTGTTTGGCTTGTTTTTCCATTCTTTCTTTCCACGCAACCCACTCTTCATAGCCACCCTTGAACTCAACTATTTTTCCATCAACAATCTCCCAAATTTTATTGGCGGTCTTAGAAATGAAATAACGATCATGGCTTACTAGAATTAAACTTCCTTCATATTTCCCCAATGCATCAGCCAATAAGTCTACTGAATGCATGTCCAAGTGATTCGTAGGTTCATCCAACATCAGAAAATTTGATTTGCTGATGATTGTTTTGGCTAGTGCAACTCGTGCTTTTTCTCCACCACTCAATACGCGAATACGCTTGTCTGCATCATCACCACTGAAAAGAAAACAACCCAATACAGTTCTTAATTCAAGGTCTGTTTTTTTACTACCTGCTGTTTGCATCTCTTCAATAAGTGTATTGTCGAGTTTCAGGTGTTCCAATTGATGCTGTGCATAAAAGCTCTCGGCTACATTATGTCCCCAGATGCGATCGCCATCAAATGTTTCGCGATCAGCAATAATTCTAAGTAAGGTTGACTTCCCTTTTCCGTTTGCTCCAATTAGGGCTATTTTATCGCCACGTTCAATTTCAGCACTGGCCATGTCGAGAATTTCAATCGGACCAAACTGTTTATTTACCTCTTTTAAGGTGCATATAATTTTTCCTGGTACTTTTTCTATACTAAAATTGATCTTCATGCTTGGGCGTTCAATAGAAGCTTCCTCCACACGATCAATTTTGTCTAATCTTTTTTGTACACTTTGTGCTTGTGCTGCTTTTGATGCTTTTGCCTTGAATCGTTCTATGAAGCGTTCTTGTTGTCTAATGAAATCTTGTTGATTATCAAAAGCACGCTGTTGTAATTCGAGCCTAACTTCTTTTTCTTGCTCATAGAAAGAGTAATTACCGGAATAAATGTGGAGTTTTCGTTGGTATAACTCAACAATCTTATTCACCATTCTATTGAGAAAATATTTATCATGGCTAACTATAATGACTGCACCTTGATAGTGAATCAGGTATTTTTCTAACCATTCAATTGACGGTAGATCCAAGTGGTTTGTTGGTTCATCGAGCATCAATAAGTCAGGCTTCATGAGGATCATCTTAGCGAGCAATACCCTCATCCTCCATCCACCACTGAATTCCTTGTATGGCCTAACAATATCTTCTTGCTTGAACCCAAGTCCATGCAATACATCTTCAGTTTTATGTTCAACATCATAGCCATCCAACACATCCATTTCTTGCAAAAGATCGGTGTACTTAATTAACTTTTCCTCGTTTTCTTCTGCTTCTAGTTCTTTACCAAGTTGATCAATTTCTTTCTGCACCTGCATAACCCGCTCAAAAGCACCCATGGCTACTTGAAGAATGCTTTCATTGGTATCAAAACTCAATAGGTCTTGATGCAAATATCCTATTGTAGTGGTTCTGCTTCGTTCAACAGTGCCTTTATTAGGAAGATATTCTCCAGCGAACAGCTTAAGTAGTGTTGACTTTCCTGTACCGTTATATCCAATCAGTCCAATTCGTTCTCCTGGATGAATATGCCAAGTTGCATCTTCCACAATTGCCCTCGCACCAAATTCAAATGTTAAATTTTGTAATCCTGCTAACATAATTTTTTATCCTTTTGCGGGGCAAAGTTACGGATTAATAAAGATGTATATTTGCAAACAGCTTTTTTCATCACTTCTTTAACGAATTTTCAAATCTTACTGAAACAAATTTACCCTATTGTATGGAATATGCTCTCATAACAGCCGCTAGTAGGGGAATCGGACGGTCAACTAGTATTATCTTTTTATTTTTATTCTCTTTTTTAACAGCATTCTCCCAATCTAAATATAAAATAAGTGGCTATGTACGTGACTCTGCCACCAGGGAAACATTAATTGGAGCCACATTGCAGGTTATTGAAACCGGGCGTTCACTGAGCACAAATCAGTATGGTTTCTTTTCGATTACAGTTATCGAAGGAGACTATAACCTAAATGCCTTCTCCATTGGATATATTCCTTCGTCCCAAAAGATTCAGGTACATGAAGATGTTGTAATCGATGTTCTTTTATCATCCAAACAGGTTTTGTCATCTGAAATTATCATTTCCGCTACAAAGAAAGATGCGAATGTGAAGAATGCGCAAATGGGACAAATTGAGCTGTCGATGAATAAAATAAAAGCATTGCCAGTTCTATTTGGAGAAGTTGATCCGCTAAAAACATTGCAATTATTTCCGGGTATCACCAACTCAGGAGAAGGGAATAGTGGTATCTATGTTAGAGGTGGCGGACCAGATCAAAATCTGTTGCTACTGGATGACGCAGTTGTGTATAACTCAGGTCATCTATTTGGTTTCTTTTCCATTTTTAATGGAGACGCTATTAAAAATATTTCTATCATAAAAGGAGGCATGCCAGCTCAATATGGGGGTCGATTATCATCTGTATTAGATGTTGCGATGAAAGATGGCAACATGAAAAAATTTCAAGTGGATGCAGGCATTGGATCAATTGCAACACGTTTATCTGTTCAAGGACCTATTAAGAAGGATAAATCATCATTTATCATTTCAACCCGAAGAACTTACATTGACGCATTAGCTAAGCCTTTTATTAAAAAAGGAAGTCAGTTTTCTGGTTCAGGGTATTATTTCTATGACTTAAATGCAAAGTTTAATTATAGATTTTCATCTAAAGATCGTTTGTACATAAGCGGATACTTTGGTAGGGATGTATTTGATTTTGTAAATAATAAAAGACAATTTGATGTAAATATCAATTGGGGAAATTCTACGGTAACCATGAGATGGAATCACGTGTTCCGTAAAAATCTATTTGTAAACACTACCTTATTGTACAATGATTATAATTTTGTATTTGGTGCCCGTCAAAAGTATTTTGATCTGACCATGAATAGTGGAATAACTGATTTTACATACAAATCGGATTTTGACCTCTATGCATCTGATGCACATAAATTGAAATTCGGTGTACAATTAACCAGACACATATTCAGTCCTTCAATTTTTTCTGGCAAGCAAGATACAGTTGTGTTACAGAATAATTTAGTACAAAAAAAATATTCGAATGAATTGTCTGCATACATCCAAGATGATTGGGACTTAAGCAGCAAAGTCAAAATTAATTATGGTGCACGTTGGAGTGGCTTTCAGCAAATAGGCCCATTTAATAAATACACTTCTGATCAATTTGATAATCATTTGGATAGTCTGTATTATCCTTCTAACCGTACCGTTAAATTTTATAATGGCATTGAACCAAGAGGTACTATACGATATTCTTTGAATAACACTACTTCTTTAAAAGGGTCAGTCACAAAAAACTTCCAATACATTCACTTGGTTAGTAACGCTGGCACAACCCTTCCAACTGATATATGGGTTCCCAGTACATTGCGCGTGAAACCACAAGTTTCATGGCAGTATGCTTCTGGTATTTTTAAGAATTTCAAAAACAATACATACGAGACGTCAATAGAATTGTATTATAAAACAATGCAAAATCAGATTGAATACAAAGAAGGATTCACCCCATCTTCCAGAGATACAGAACAGGATTTTGTTTTTGGGAAAGGGTGGAGTTATGGTGCTGAGTTTTTTATAAACAAAGCAAAGGGTAGGTTTACTGGGTGGATTGGTTATACACTGGCTTGGACATGGAGAAAGTTTCCTGAAATAAATAATGGAAAAGCATATCCAGCAAAATATGACAGAAGACATGATCTTTCATTAGTGGGCATGTATGATTTAACGCCAAAGTGGAAACTCTCAGCAGTGTTCGTTTATGCCACTGGAAATGCAACAACATTACCAGAAAAATTCTTTATAGTTGAAGGTGTACTTACTCAACAATATAGCAGCATTAATAAATATAGACTTTCTGCTTATCATCGTTTAGACCTCTCCGCTACATACACGCCTTCTAAAAATCAAACCCGAAAACTAAATGCAAGTTGGGTGTTTAGTGTCTACAATGCTTACAATAGAAAGAATCCATATTTTTATTACTTCGATCAAACAGGAAGTGCCTATGCGGGTACATTAGAGGTTCAGGCGAAACAAGTTTCTTTATTCCCTGTTATTCCTTCTGTTACGTATAACATCAAATTTTAATATATAGACTTACATTGATAGTTATCCCCTATGGATACAGAAATGAATTTATCGTTTCACCCTAAATCGAACTGCTCCACTTGTTTGTTCAGTCGAAGTAATATTTACCTCATATCGATTAGTTGAGGTTGTTACAATCATAAGTGCAGTATTGGGCGGAATAGTCCCCATGTTTTCAGCATACATGACTAAATCATATACATCTTCATCATTATCTATTTTAATATCTAATGTAATGGGGGATGTAGTTAGTTTTTTTGCTGGTACTAATAATTTATCATTTAAAAAGATAGTCACGGTGTCTCCATCTACTTGTCCGTTATCATAAATCTCCACACGAAAAGATGGACCTGAAACATCTATCGTTTTTATAAATTGATGTGTTCTCTCTGTTAGCTTTTCCCTCTCACGATTTGATGTTTTTCGACTATTGCTTATTTCATTTTGGATATTAGGTTTTGAATCGATACTTAATTGATTGGTTATATTTTTTTCTTCTGATTGATCTGGGTTTTTTATTATAGAAGCATCCGTATCAGGAACTTTGATAGGCGTTCTTTTTTGATCGGTAATGTTTGGGCTAGCAGAATTGTCTTTTTTTGCTATTGGATTTGATTTGTTTGATTGATTGTTTTTTGGGGTACTGCTAATTGAATTTTTTTCAGGTGGCAGTTTTGAAATCAGCTTTCGCTCTAATTCGGTTTCACCCTTACCGCAATCACTTCCAGCAGCCCATGGTTTCCATTTACCCAAAAGCAATTCTTTATCTTTTTGTTTGAAGTAGGTTAGTTGATGGGTTTGTAAACAATTCTTAAAATCTGGAGGAGTATTGGTTTTTATAGTCTCCATTTCACTGATTATCAAAGACTTACTTCCTTTGTCAAACTTTCCTTCAAGTCGACAAATTACAAAATATCGTTTGCCAGCAATGGAGAAATAGGTGTATGAGTGTCCGGATAGGGTACTACCTGTACTTTCAATCTCCATGATATAATCAGTCTTTGTTTCATTGCCATCATCTGCAGACGTGAATGATCCTATCCACTGTCCTTTCATTACTTGTGCATTCACTTGACCCATTGATGTTAAAAGCAGAACCAGTAAGGATAATTGTGTTATAGGTTGGCCAATTTTGCTTATCAATTTAAGCATATAGTGCCAGATCGGTTTAAACAGAACCTCAGTCATTTGTCTAATTTTTACTTCAACTATTCTGTATGAAAAGGGCTTTAAGGGCATAATGTTTTTACTGCCTTGCAAATTATTATGAAATAGGGTGGACCTTACCCAATACTTCGTTAAATTTGCAATTGGAAGGTTAGGACATAAATTTGGATTCCATAACATTATGACAGTAAATATTCAATTTCCGGATGGTGCAGTAAGAAGTTTTGAAAAAGGAATTACGCCAATGCAGATTGCAAAAGGTATTTCTGAAGGCCTGGCTAAAAAGGTGATTGCTTCTTCTATTAACGGTAACGTTCAAGATGCCTCAACACCCATACAAGCCGATGCATCGCTTAAGTTACTTACTTGGGATGATTCCGATGCCCGTTCAACATTTTGGCATTCATCAGCTCACCTTTTGGCAGAAGCTGTGGAAGCAACCTTCCCAGGGGTTAAATTTTGGGTAGGACCTGCCGTAGATAGAGGGTTTTATTATGATATGGATCTTGGAGGTAAAACCATATCTGAAGATGATTTAGTCATCTTGGAAAAAAAGATGGATGAATTGGCAAAAAAGAATAGTCTCTTCATTAGAAAAGAAATATCTAAAGCTGATGCCGTTGCCTATTTCACAGAGAAAGGCGATGAATACAAATTAGATCTTCTGCAAGGGCTAAAAGACGGTGAAATAACCTTCTATACACAAGGCGATTTTACTGACTTATGCCGTGGACCACATATTCCAAACACTGGACTGATTAGAGCCATCAAACTCACTTCCATTGCAGGTGCGTATTGGAAAGGGGATGAAAAAAATAAACAACTTACTCGTATATATGGTGTTAGTTTCCCTAGCCAAAAAGAGTTAGACGAGTATCTCCAAATGCTTGAAGAAGCTAAAAAAAGAGATCATCGAAAACTAGGTAAGGAATTAGGGATATTCAC
>CANGBH010000029.1 GCA_947451935.1 Chitinophagaceae bacterium | reverse complement strand
TATCCAACTGAAATATCAGGCAGTGCAAGCACCGTTTACAATGGTGTGTTTACTGAAGGGGTTTATCCAGACAGCGGACCGGTTTCCAGTTCGTTGAAATTTTCATTTAAGCAACAAAATGGAAAAGATCTTTCCTTGTATTGGATGGATGGAGGTATTACGCCTGAGCGAATTACTGAACTTGATCCGGATGTAAATTCAAATACGGCATTGGGTGATTGGCCAAATGAATTTGACTTTGAAGGAGGTACTTTATTTATTGGAACGAAAGGAAAGGTGTCGTGTGGATGGGGTGGAAACAATCCACGTTTATGGCCTGAATCGTTGAGCGCAAGTGGCGATGCGGTTCCTAAAAAATACCCACGTGTATTTGGTGGTATGGATGGACATTGGTGGCAATGGATTGATGCCTGCATAGCTGGATATGGAAAAATGGAGGTTGATTCTCCATTTGAAGGATATGCAGGACCACTCACAGAAACTGTATTACTTGGAAATTTATTGCTTCGCAGTTTTAATATCAGTGAAAAAATAAAGAAAAATGATCCAACTTATGGCAATGCAGAAGGCTATGTATACAGTGGCCGTTATAAAGCATTGAAGTGGGATGGGGAGAATATGCGGGTTACTAACTACGAGCCAGCCAATCAATTTGTCCGCCGCGAATATCGTGAAGGATGGGGCAGTCTTAGTATCTAATCGTCTACCTAATCTTTATTGTTGTTGGTCATAGTACAATCCTGCTGCACCAAGTATAGCTGAATTTTCAAGTGTTGATAATTCGATGGATAGCTTTTCCAATGACTTCGGATAGGCCAAAGTTCTGATTTGTTCCCACATCGTGTCTTTGAAATAAGGATAAGCGAATCGAACTGAACCGCCCAATATGATCAATGAAGCATCATAGGCATACATGATTAATTTTATGGCATTACCCAAATGTGTTCCCATTTCAGCATACCATTTTAGTGCAATAGGGTCATTCGATTTTGCACGTTCGAATACTTCTTGTCCGTCTGTATGATAAACATTTTCAAAAAATTGCCCACAGGCATAGTATTCATAGCAATGATCTAGATAATCTGCCATGCCAATCTCACCTGCTCCACAATTTGGACCAGCATATAGTTTTTTATTGATGATCAGTCCTGAGCCTAACCCAGTTCCAATGGCAAGTCCAATCATATTAGTGGATCCTTTTCCTTTGCCAAAATAATATTCACCAATGGCAAAACAGTTTGCATCATTGTTTACAAACACGGGAATCTTATATCGTTCTTCCATGATTTTTTTCAGATGCACTTCTTTCCAAGATGGGATATGTTGTACGTCGTAAACTATTCCTTGTTCTACATCTACCACACTAGGTACCCCGATACCTATTCCTATTACATCATCAGTAATGATTTGATCTGCGATGAAGAATAAGTCTTCTAACACTTCTTCAACAGTACCATTGCTTCGTATAGGCTTAGATTTTATATCTAAGATTCTAGAACCATGAACCACACTGCCTCGTATATTGGAAGCTCCAAGGTCAAGGCCAATCACTTTTTTTTCGTTCATTAACTAATCAATTGAAAGGTTCTGCTTTTTTCTTGAAAAGCGAAATAGTTTTGTTTGTAACAAGTGGTTTTGCCCAGAAGCCTATGCTGAATATATATCCAAGTGATAGGAATAGAAAGCACATGCCAATGCGAAGTCCGAGTTGATCACCAAGCCAGCCAACAATGAGGGGTAAAATAGCGCCGCCTATGATACCTGTTACGATAATACCTGCAAATGAACCATGGTGCTCAGTAACCGAATTAAGTGCTAATGAGAATATGATGGGGTAGAGCACTGATGCAAAAAAGCCGACTAGTGGAAAGGCTATGAGCGCCGTTTCTAATGAACCGAATAATCCAGCAGCCAGAGATACTATGGCTAACCCGGTAAAGATGGCCAGTACAATTCGGCTATCCATTAATTTTAATAAAAGCAATCCAAGAATTCCTCCGGCTGTCATGAGCCCCCAGAAATAGGCAACTGTTTCTGCCCCAACTTTTTGAGGATCTTGTTTGTGGTAAGTAAAAAGGAATTGTGAAATCCAGTTGGCAACACCTTGTTCTGTTCCTACGTAGCAAACCATGGCGATGAAAAATAGAATCACAGTTCGTTGTTTGAATAGTTTCAAGTGAGTTTCCCATAGTCCTGCTTTTTCGTCATTGTTCAATTCCACTTTTGGAAATTTAGATAAGATGATGACAAAAAACATGATGAAGCAGATTACGACAAAAAGGAAATACAACGAAATCCAAGGAAGTTCTGTTGGCACTAAGTTTGACAATACTCCAAATACTCCTTTTTGTTGTCCAGGTTGAGTGAGGTTTAACACTAACTTTGAATAGACGAGTGGGCTTAGAAAAGAGGCTAGTCCAAATATGAGCTGAGCAAGCACAGAATAAAATGCATAATTTTCTTCACCTCCTGCTGTTCTTAAGAGGGGGTTGATTACTACTTGTAGCATTGCCATGCCGCAGCCAATGAAGAAAAGAGATCCTACAGCAGAGAGGTAATTGGGGAATAGAGCAAGTATCATTGAACCAATGAGCGCCACAACAAAAGAGGCAGCCATGATCTTTTTTTCCTTGAATTTTTCGAGCAGCATTCCGGTTGGAATTGAAACTGCACCATAAGCGATGAAAAAAGCAAAGGGAAGAAGAGATACTAGGGTAAGACTCAGATTGAATCCTTTAATCATATCTGGAATCAATGGTCCTGTAACGTTGGTCATAAAGGAGATGACAAAAAACGTAAGCATGATCAGCGCAACGATGTAGTAATTTTTTTTCATGTTCTAAATTAGAAAGTAAAAATTAATGGTCTATATACAGCGAAATGTATATTCTCTAAAATGAGGATTAAGGTAATGAATAATGATGGGTTTTGTACTGAATTTTTAAAAGAAAAAAACGGCTTGATGCCAATAAATCAGGATATTTATGTATTGAAAAGGGATATTAATTTATTTCTCGATACGATAAATTCTCGCATATATGGTACAAAAAAAATATCAAGTTATTCTTAGTTTATCTTTAGTGGTTATTTTTTTCGCTTGTAAGGAGAATACATTATACACAAATTGGACAGTAGCCGGTGGAACGCAAGAGAAAATTCATTATTCTTCATTGGATCAGTTGGATACCAATAATGTAAAACAGTTATCTCTTGCATGGGTATATCATGCTGAAAAAGGGGATAGCACACATTTTGGACCAATGCAGTGTAATCCTATCATCGTAGGAAATATTTTGTATGGTGTTTCCCCCAAGCTAAAGTTATTTGCTTTAGATGCCTCAAGCGGAAAGGAGCTATGGCAATTTGATCCTGCAGATTCAATTGCCAATAAATCTTGGCACCGCAAAACCGTTAATATGAATAGAGGTGTGGCGTATTGGGCAGAAGGAGAAGATAAACGCATATTATTTACTGCAGGTTCTGTTGCTTACGCAGTTAATGCACTGAATGGAAAACTTATTCCATCGTTTGGAAAAGATGGAGGGATTAATTTAAATCAGGGATTGGATAGGGATGAAAATACTGTATTCGTTGCACCTACATCACCAGTTACCGTGTATAAGAATTTGTTTTTTCTTAGTGGGTTAGTTGGTGATGAAACACCTGGCCATATCAGAGCATTTGATGTTAGAACCGGAAAGCAGCAATGGGTATTTCATACTATTCCCTATCCTGGAGAGCCGGGATATGAAACCTGGGAAGATACTACTGCATATAAATATTTAGGCTCTACAAACAGTTGGGCAGGGTTCAGTCTAGATGAAAAAAGAGGAATATTATTTGCTCCGATTGGAAATCCCACAAATGATTTTTATGGCGGTAAGCGCAGGGGAAAAGGATTGTATGGAAACTGTTTGGTGGCATTGGATGCTATGACTGGAAAAAAACTTTGGCATTTTCAAACGGTTCATCATGATGTTTGGGATATGGATCTTCCAGCTGCGCCAGCATTAGTTACTGTTAAGGTAAATGGTAAGGCTATCGATGCTGTTTTACAAACAACTAAAACAGGATTTGTATTCATGTTTGATCGTGTTACGGGTAAACCAATATTCCCGATTTCAGAAAGTCCTGTCGCGATCAATACGTCTCTAGAAGATGAAAAGTTATGGCCAACACAACCTCGACCTACCTTACCAAAACCGTTTGTTCGACAAATTTTTACTAAAGATGATTTGAACACCCTATTTGGAGCTTCAACCTATCAAGATATTAAATCTCGTTATGATACATACCGTTCAGGCAGAATGTTTACTCCTCCATCTGAAGAAGGTACTATCATTTTGCCGGGTTATGACGGTGGTGGTGAATGGGGTGGTCCTGCTGTAGATCCTACCACAAATCTATTATATGTTAATGCCAATGAAATGGCATGGGTTCTTACGATGGTGAAAAACAAGCCAGAAAAGGCGGGTGTTAAAACCAATTTAGAAGCAGGCAGTATTCTATATAAACAATACTGCATGGGTTGTCATGGACCGGATCGGAAAGGGGGAGGTGACTATCCTTCCATCGTTGATGCGGAGAAAAAGTACACTACATCGAAGCTAATAGAATTGATTACGACAGGAAGAAGAATGATGCCTGGCTTCAACAATATTTCTACTCTTGATAAACAGGCCATTGCCTCTTTTGTATTGAATGCAAAATCAGATCAGCAAAAAATTTATACAGGAAAATCTCTTGATGTTTCTAAGGATTCAAATCTTGGGTATGGATTTACTGGGTATAATAAGTTTTTAACGAAAGACGGCTATCCTGCTATTTCGCCGCCTTGGGGAACATTGAGTGCTATCAATTTGAATACAGGGAAATTGGAATGGAAAATTCCATTTGGAGAATTTAAAGAACTAAAAGAAAAAGGTATTCCAACAACAGGTCGAGAAAATTATGGTGGGCCATTAGTCACCGCTGGAGGTCTATTGTTTATTGCTGCGACTGCCGATGGCAAGTTTAGGGCATTCAATAAGCGTACCGGTGAATTACTTTGGGAAACAGATCTACCTGCTTCAGGATTAGCCACCCCTTCAATGTATACAATCAATGGAAAGCAGTTTGTCGTGATCGCCTGTGGCGGTTCTAAGTGGGGAGGGAAATCGAGCGATAGTTATGTAGCCTTTGCATTACCCAACAAATAAGATTCCTTTTGCATCTTCTATATAGGTATGATCCATTAGCTATTTTTTATTGCTTTGGCAAGCTTATGGCTATAACGAAATGGATTGCGTAAATAAATACGTTAGGTCTTATTTGTTATTCTTTGTGAAGGCTTAAATTTAGTTGGGTGAATCACTTCTAAATTTAGCCATGAGTACTAAAAAATCATTCATTTTACCAGGGTATCTGCTAACGTTTGGGTTGGTCACAACTTTGTTTTTTTTGTGGGCTCTTCCCAATACCATGAACGATGTGTTGATTCCACATTTCATGAAATCGCTTGAGCTATCTCGTTTCAAAGCAGGACTAATTCAGTCAGCCTTTAAACTGGGTTATTTTGTATTTGCCTTGCCAGCGGGGTTAATAATGCAACGATTTGGATATCGATATGGATTGGTCATTGGACTAATTCTGTTTGCTTTAGGTTGTTTTTTATTTTGGCCAGCTGCAATAGCGGGAAAGTATATATTTTTTCTTGGTGCTTTATTTGTGATTGCGAGTGGACTTGCATTTCTTGAACTTGGCGCCAATTCATTGGTCGTTAGTATGGGTGACCCATCCTTGGCGGAAAGTCGATTGAATTTCGCACAAGCGTTTAACCCCATTGGAGCTATGTCTGGAGTTGCTATAGGTACAATATTTATTTTTTCAGATACTGATTTGACCGCTGATCAGATAGAGGCTATGAAAGCTGCTGGTACATTCAAGGCCTACCTTGCTGAAGAGACTATGCGTGTTGGTCCTCCCTATATTGGATTAGGCATTGTTGTATTGATATGTGCCTTTTTTATTTCAAGAGCAAAATTTCCAGAGCAGGAAGTGAAAATAATTGCACAAGTAAAAGGAAGTTTTGCCGAGTTGAAAAAATATCCGCATTGGTATAAAGGAATCATGGCACAGTTTTTTTATCTAGGGGCACAACTTGGTACATGGAGTTATTTTATACAATATGTAAAAGAAAATGCTGGACTCTCTTCGAAATTTGCTGGGGCTTTTCTTGTTGGAAAATTAGCTGCTTTTATGTTAGGGCGTTTTTCGTCTACGATTTTTATGAAATACATTAGGCCTTCAAAATTGATGGGTTTTTATGCATGCATTAATATTTGTCTTGTTGCCGTGGGGATCTTATTTCCAGGATGGATTGGGATTTGGGCAATATTTGGTACCAGCTTTTTTATGTCTGTGATGTATCCTACCATTTTTGCTTCTGCTGTCAAGGGACTAGGTCCGAATGCGAAATTAGGTGCATCATTTCTAGTGATGAGTTTAATTGGAGGTGCTGTCCTTACTCCATTTATGGGTCTCATTGCAGACAGGTGGAATGCAATCGCGCCTGCTATGATTATTCCATTGTTATCATATGTCGTGATACTCTATTATGGATTTGTTGGATCAAAGCCATCTGGACCATTATATAATTGAGATTGAAAACTCCGTTTAATTTTTTTTATGAACTCGATTATTTTTTTCAATAGAAAAACTAGGTTTCGTATCCTGATAATTTTTATTTTTTTCTGTAATCTGAAATTATCTGGCCAACAGAGTTTCCCTTTTACAGCTACTCCCTTAACTGAAAAAGGAGATCTGTCTGCGAAAATGGTTGAAGGGGTTAGTCGATTTTTGCAAAACGAAACTGAGAAGCAAAAACAGCATCGATCTCAAGCATGGCAGTTCGATTTTTCGTCAGAGAAAGGGTTTGATCAATCTATTTCTACTCAACGAAATTTATTATCAAAACGACTAGGTGTTGTTGAAGAGCGAGTATCATCGCATATAGAAATACTTGCGAATAGCAAAGCAGCTGGATTAAAATCATATAAAGTCGAATTACCTAAATGCACTATCAGTGCTATTCATTGGCAGGTATTGGATGGATTATCTGCAGAAGGGATTCTTGTTCAACCAAAAGGGAAAGCGACTGCTCGAGTTGTTATGATTCCAGATGCCGATGTTTTACCGGAAGTACTTGCCGGACTTCAATCTTCAGCTCATGTCGGTTTTGCTGCTGCACAACAATTGGCTAATAATGGAGTTGAAGTTATTATTCCAACCTTAATTAGTCGCGATTCAAAGTATTCAGGCAACAAATCATTGGAGATGTTTACTGCTTTGCCACATCGTGAATGGCTTTATCGACAAGCATATGAAGTGGGAAGGCATGTGATAGGGTATGAGTTGCAGAAGGTTTTTTCTGCTATTGATTGGTTTGCATCTAAGAATAAAATCGAGGGGATCAATCTTAACATAGGTGTGGCAGGTCACGGTGAAGGTGGACTCTTGGCATTATATGCAGCCGCATTGGATAAACGCATTTCGTCAACATTAGTAAGTGGCTATTTTAACAGCAGAGAAAAACTCTGGGAAGAGCCGATTTATAGAAATGTTTTTGGTTTGCTCACTACATTTGGAGATGCTGAACTAGCTGTGATGGCATGGCCTAGAAAGGTTACGGTAGAATTTGCACAAGGGCCTGAGATAAATCATGCTTCTGAAAAATGGATGAGTGATGGAGCCGCTCCTGAAGTAATCACAACTCCAGGTATTGAACATAGTCGGGCTGAATGGGATAGAGCGAAGGCAATGGTGCCCTTGAAGAATAGTCATCTTCATTGGATTGCTTCATCAACTGGAGTAAAACCAGGTGATCCATTTTCAACGGCTGCATTATCTGAATTTCTGAAAGGATTAGATAGCAAGCTTGTTTTTCACGCAACTCCGATCAATACTTCGATAAAAAATATAGGATGGGTTAATGCAGAAGAAAGGCAATCTCGTTCTGTACGAGATATGGAATCGCATATTCAGCGGGTGATGGATGTATGTCATCGTACTCGAAATACAGCATTTTGGCAAACGCTAAAGGGCACTATAGATGAGCAAGTTTCGATTAAGTCATTACATCGCAAAGCACTTGGTCAAGTACTTGGTGAACTTCCCATTCCAAGTATTCCTGCAAATCCAAAGGCTAGAATTTTAGAGGATAATGATAAATGGACCAGTTATGAAATCACACTCGATGTTTATGCTCCTGATGTTTTTGCTTGGGGTATTCTGTTAGTGCCTAAAGGCATTAAGTCAGGGGAGAAAAGACCTGTGGTAGTATGTCAACATGGTCTTGAAGGTCTTCCTGAGGATGTCATTACCAAAGACACCACTACTTCAGGATATTATTATTACAAAAGTTTTGCTGCAAAGTTGGCTGAGCGAGGCTATGTTACATTCGCTCCACACAATTATTATCGTGGTGAAAATAAGTTTAGGCTTTTGCAACGCATGGCTAATCCGATTGGGTTAACCTTATTCTCTGGAATAGTTAGTCAGCATAGGCGTATTGTAGAATGGTTGGGACAACAATCTTTTGTCGATGCATCACGGATTGGCTTTTATGGTTTATCCTATGGAGGGAAAACAGCGATGCGTGTTCCAGCTTTAGTGGAAGGATATGCTCTTTCAATTTGTTCAGCAGATTTCAACGAATGGGTGGTAAAAAATTCAACCATTGATTATCCATTAAGCTATTTATATACCAATGAATATGATATGCCCGAGTGGGATTTGGGACATACGTTCAGCTATGCAGAAATGGCTGCATTGATTGCACCTCGTCCGTTTATGGTTGAACGAGGATTGTATGATGGAGTTTCAATAGATGAATGGGTAGATTTTGAATATGCCCGAGTAAGAAGGCATTTTATGCAGTTGGGTATTCCTGACAAAACGCGTATAGAACATTTCAATGGTCCGCATACCATCAATGGTAAGGAGACCTATGAGTTTTTAGACATTTATCTCAAAGAGAAAAAGTAGTTAATTGGTAAGTGAAAGCTAGGCTAAGTAACGAAATCCATTGCGTAAATAAATCGTTTTTTGTTTTATTTAAAATCATAGTGAACACTTAAATTTAGTGCACAAAGTAAAAAAGAACCAATATGAATAGTTCATCTTTTAAATCAAGGATAAGCTTCTTGTTCCTGCTTCAATTTATAGTCTTGTCCATTTCTGCTCAAACAAAGTTGGCGCCAAAGACATTTAGAATCTCCATGGAGAAGAGAGCTCCTTCTGATTCAATCAAAGGGGAAATGTATATCGCCAATGAGATTCAAGAATGGAATTCAAGTGAGACCGCCATTATCATTTGTGATATGTGGGATAAACATTGGTGTAAAGGAGCTACTGAACGTGTTGCCGAATTGGCCCCAGTCATCAACGATGTTATTACTGTAGCACGAAATAAAGGCGCCTTGATTGTACATGCACCTAGTGATTGCATGGATTTTTATAAAAATCACCCTGGAAGAAAACTAGGTCAGCAGTATAAAAGTAAACGCGCTGAGCGATTATTAAATGATGATAGCCTTGTTTCTGAATTGAGCAACCCTTGGCCTATTGATCAATCTGATGAAGGATGTGATTGTTTTCCAGAGTGTGCCCATGGAAATCCTTGGAAGCGTCAGATTGAATCCATTATTATGGATGATCGAGATGCAATTAGTGATTCAGGAGTAGAGATAGCAGGTTTGTTTGAAAAGAGAAAGATTAAAAATGTTGTCCTGATTGGTGTTCATACTAATATGTGTGTTATTGGTCGTTCTTTTGGTTTGAGAAGTATGAAAAAATTAGGATTGAATGTTGTCTTGATGAGGGACTTGACCGATGTGATGTATGACTCAAAGCAAGCACCATATGTTTCTCACTTTACAGGGAATAGTTTGATGGCGGAATATATTGAGAAATATGTTTGTCCAACTATTATTTCATCTGATTTCACTGGACAAAGAGAGTTCAAGTTCAAAAACGATAACCGCCAGGTGGTTGCTTTTGTGACAGCTGAAAATGAATATTACACAAACCTTAGGTTTCCACAATTTGCACATGAGTTGTTGTTGACTAAAAACGTGAATTGTAAATATGCTATTGGAAAGCCTATCACGGAAGGAGCAGGAATACATAATATTGAAAATCTCCAAATACTTAATAATGCCGACTTAGTGGTTATGTGTGTTCGTCGTCGTGCATTGGAGGATGATAAAATGCAACTCATCAAGAGTTATATGAATTCTGGTAAACCTTTATTAGCTATTAGAACTTCTAGTCATGCGTTTGATGCAAAGGGAAATGTATCTCGATCTGGTGGTGGCGTAGTTGCAGCGAATGTACCTGTGTCTGATCAGCTATCTCAGTGGCCAGAATTTGATAAAGATATTTTGGGCGGAAATTACCAAGGTCATTTTGGTCATTTGCAACAAGGTACATCCATTTCAATTACACCGGGTATGGAAGGACATCCATTACTTAAAGGTGTTGCTGCTGAAGGATTTGCTAGTCCATCATGGCTTTATATTAATCGACCACTTCGCTCTGAAAATATACAAGTATTGTTATCAGGTTCAATTCCTGGGGAACCAGCGCAGCCTGTTCTTTGGATAAATAATAGAGAGAAGGGAAAAGTAATTTATACTTCTCTTGGTCATTGGAATGATTGGGAGATTCCTAGTTTCAAAAACATCATGTCTAATGCTGTAGATATTTTACTTGCTAACTAGTAAACAAAAAATTATGCAACGAAGAGATTTTATTGGAAAAACAATCATTGGAACTGCAGGTATTGCTGTGGGTTCATCTTTTATGCCGATTGGTTCACGTATTAAAGGGGCTAATGATAAAATTGTGTTAGCGCTTATTGGTGCTGGAGGAAGAGGAACGGAGACTATCATCAGTAATTGCAAGGTGAATGCAAACGTGGAAATAAAAACGATTTGTGATGTGAATGATCTAAAAGCATTCAAGACCATAGCTGCAGTTGAAAAAGAATTGGGGTATAAGCCGGGTCATTCACGTGAAATGAAAGAAGTTTTCAATGATAAAGACATTGATGCGGTTTGGATTGCCACTCCAGAACATTGGCATGCATTAGCTACTGTTTGGGCTTGTCAAGCCGGAAAGGATGTGTATGTTGAAAAGAATCCAACAGTCTGCATTTGGGAAGGTCGTAAAATGATCGAGGCAGCAAAAAAATACAATCGAATTGTTCAAGTTGGATTTCAGAATAGAAGTGCACCATATGCGTTTTCTGCACGAGATTATATTCAGAGTGGTCAGCTTGGAGAAATTGTACATGTTAAATCGTACAATATGTTAGGTGGTTCTAAATGGGAACCACAAGCTGATTCTCCTGTGCCACAAGGGTTGAATTGGGATGCATGGCAAGGGCCAGCTCCATCTAGGCCATACAACCCAGGTATTCATGATATGGAAAGCCGTGGTGGTTGGGGTAATTTTTGGGCATATAGCGGAGGTACGTTAGCCGATGATGCAAGCCATGTATTGGATTTAGCTCGTTTGGTACTAGGTGATCCTGGACATCCAAAATCAATATATGGATGGGGCGGAAATACTGCATGGGGTTCATCAAAAGAAACTCCAGAGTTTCAGTCGATCACATTTGATTTTGGAAAATATGCTCATACATGCGAAAGTGGTAGCTCTACCAATTACATGAAAAAGACACCATGGAATATTAGATTAGACCCAACATTATTTCCGGATTGGAGAACGAATGCTACGCGTACTGAAATATATGGTACAAAAGGACTCATGTATCTTGGAAGACATGGTGGAGGATGGCAAGTGAAGGGAGAGGATTCTGTGCTCATTGCACAGGGCGGTGGTGTATTCCCGGATAAAGACCATCAACTTGATTTTATAGAATCACTTAGAACACGTAAAAAACCAAATGGTGATTTAGAGCAAGCACAGTTAAGTGCTACGTTGGTTCATCTTGGTAATATTGCATATCGAGTTGGGAATAAGCAACTCTTTTTTGATGGAGCAAAAGAGCGGTTTATAGGAAATGATGAAGCGAACAAATTAGTTCGTAGAAAGTACCGTGAGGGATATGCAATTCCTGATAACGTTTAACTCAATTAAAAAAAATCAAACAACATGGATTTGAAAGGAAAGGTTGCACTAATCACAGGAGGAACTCATGGAATTGGTGCATCTATTGCAGAGCATCTTGCTGCATCTGGCGCTCATATATGTTTAGTAGGAAGAAATGAAGATCAGCATGGAATGAGAAAAACAATTGAAGCATTGGGAGTGAAGTGTGCCATGGTTCAAGCCGATTTAAGTAAAGAAGAAGAATGCACACGTGTTATTCAAGATACCGTAGATCAATTGGGTGATATAGATATTTTGGTACACAGTGCGGGTTCTGCAGCACCAGGGGGCTTATTGACTGGGGCTAGGGATGTTTGGTATCAAGCCTTTGATATTCATATTCATGCAGCCTTTCATTTAGCGGCTGCAGCAGTTCCTTCAATGAAAAAAAATAATGGAGGGGCAATAATTTTTATCTCTTCAGCTGCTGGTGTTCGAGGTGTTAAGAATGCATTAGCTTATGCAACTGTTAAAGGCGCACTTCCACAATTTACGCGTGCATTGGCATTTGAATTGTCTGATTTTAATATTCGTGTGAATTGTGTTTCACCTGGTGTTATTCGCACTCGGTTTCAAAATTTCTTAACGCCTGAGCAAGTAAAAAATAATATTGATAATCGAATTCCACTTCATCGAGAAGGAACTCCAGCTGATGTGGCGGATGCAGTTAGTATGTTGATTAAAAACGAATTCATCACGGGTGAAAATATTACAATTGATGGTGGAATGACCATGCGTATTGTGTAAAGCATAATTATGAAAATTAAATCATTAGAACTTTTTAAAGTACCTCCTCGTTGGCTTTTTCTAAAAATAACCACCGACAATGGAGTATTAGGTTGGGGTGAGCCGGTGGTAGAAGGGAAAGCCGATACAGTTAAAGCGGCAGTTGAGGAAATGGCAGAATTTCTTATAGGTAAAGATCCAAGTCAAATTGAAGATATATGGCAAGTATTATACCGCGGAGGTTTTTATCGTGGAGGTCCGATTTTAATGAGCGCAATTTCTGGTATCGACCAAGCGCTATGGGATATCAAGGGTAAAGCGTTGGGCGTTCCAGTGTATGAATTATTGGGTGGACATGTTAGAGAAAGAATGAATATTTACGGATGGATCGGCGGCGACAAACCAGCGCATGTGGTAGAAGCAGCTAAACAACGAATTGAGCAAGGGTATAGAGCGGTTAAGATGAACGCCTGTTCAGAAATGGAGTGGATTGATACGCCACAAAAAATAAAAGAGGCAGTCGATTGCATTGCTTCTGTTCGTGAAGCAGTTGGATTTGATATTGGAATTGGCATCGACTTTCATGGTCGTGTACATAAAGGAATGGCAAAGGGTTTTATGAAAGAATTGGAATTCATAAAACCAATGTTCATTGAAGAGCCAGTGCTTTCTGAAAACAAAGAAGCTTTTTTACATCTTGCGCAATACACCAGCACACCTATTGCAACGGGCGAGCGTATGTACAGTCGATGGGATTTTAAATCGTTATTTGAACAAGGTGCTGTAGATATTATTCAGCCAGATTTGAGTCATGCCGGTGGTATCACTGAAGTAAAAAAGATTGCGTCGATGGCTGAAGCCTATGATGTAGCCCTTGCACCACATTGTCCACTTGGTCCGATTTCTTTTGCTGCTGCATTACAGATTGATTTTAATTGCATCAATGCATTTATTCAAGAAACGAGCATGGGTATTCACTATAATCAAGGGGCTGATTTGTTAGACTATCTTGAAAACCCTGAAGTCTTTGATGTTAAAGAGGGTAGTGTTGCTCGTCCTACTTTACCTGGGTTAGGCATTGTTGTGAATGAAGAAAAAGTTCGCGAGATGGCTAAAATTGGGCATAATTGGAAAAATCCTGTTTGGAGAAATCAGGATGGAAGCGTTACAGAGTGGTAGTATTTATTTAGCTTGTGATTAAAGTTAGCGTTAACATGGAGAATTATATTGTTTGTTGTGATTGGGGAACATCGGTTTTTCGTCTTCAATTGGTTAATAACAACACTGGGGATGTCCTGAAACAAATGTCTTCTGCTGACGGTGTCTCATCAGTGCATAGAGAATGGACTTCTTCATTAAAAGCTATTTCATTAAAGGAGTTTTATTTAACCAAATTGCTTGCTCATCTCAATACGTTGTTATTGAATGTGCCTTTTTCAGGTGAAGTGAATCAAGTACTTATTTCTGGGATGGCTTCTTCGAGTATTGGATTAGAAGAACTTCCATATGCTGATGTTCCTTTTTCATTGGATGGTCAAACTGCTGTGATCAAGAACATACCAAAGACAGTTGATTTTCCTTTTAATATTTTTTTAGTGTCTGGCGTTAAAGTAATTGAGGATGTAATGCGCGGCGAGGAAACACAGATACTAGGATTAGCAACATCTAGCGATTTCATTGATTCCATTACGGATGTGATTTGTATTCTGCCTGGTACGCATTCTAAACATATTGTTATTAAGCATTCGCAGATAGTTGATTTTAAGACCTACCTCACTGGAGAATTATTCCAATTACTATCCACACAAAGTGTGTTGAAAGGATCGGTAGAACATCAATTCGGAACTGAAGAATTGGATGAATCAAGTGTGAAAGCATTTTATCGAGGAATCAATGATTCAGTTCCTCATCTTTCTATGTTGAATAAATTATTTTCAGTTAGGACAAATGACTTATTTAGGGTGATGACTAAACAGGATAATTATTTTTATTTGAGTGGGCTCTTGATTGGAAATGAAATTCGATCGCTTCAACTTGACGAGATAACCACCATTGTTCTGTGTTGTGGAAACAAGCTATATGAATTATATAAATTAGCTATTAAAAAACTACACAAAGGGTTTCCGCTGAAATTGATTTCTCCTGAAGTGATGGACAATGCCGCTTTTATAGGGCAACGTCGTATTTTTGACTCATATCAACTTAAAAACAAGATCTAGTGAATACAGCAATATATTCTAGGGAAAAGTTTAATCAACTTCCAGTGATTGGAATTATCAGGGGAATGTCTATGGAAGAGGTTATGGATATTTTACCCCTTTATGTTCATGCTGGATTTACAACCATCGAGTTTACGTTAAATACACCTGATGTAGAATCAATAATTAAATATTCGTTGGAGCAGTACAAGGGTAAACTAAACATTGGTGCCGGTACTGTTTGCGATAAGAATGATTTGGATAAGGCATTAAAAGCAGGGGCACAATTTATTGTTACACCTATTGTAAATGAGGAGGTCATGAAGGAATGTGTAGCACTATCCATTCCTGTTTTCCCTGGCGCATATACTGCTACAGAGATTTATAAGGCTTGGTCATTGGGTGCAGAAATGGTAAAGGTTTTTCCTGCTACTTCACTTGGTCCTACTTATATAAAAGATATTAAAGCCCCATTTAATCAAATCAAGTTGATGCCTGTTGGAGGCATTGACTTGACCAATTGCTTGGATTTTATGAAAGCCGGCTCTTCTGGTTTAGGAGTTGGAAGTCAATTGTTCAATAAAAAGATGATACAAGAGAAGAATTGGGAACAGTTAACTGAACAGTTTGTAGTATTTGCTAATAAAGTAAAAAAATATCTTCAAGAAGTGGATTAGGAAGATGTAGACTTCCATTAAGTATACTTAATCTCACCCTTTATAAAATTCAGGTCTCCTTGATTTTTTTGGATTGCTCAATGGACTATCTTTATGTCCATCAAAATGAAAAAAATTAAGGATGAAAAAACTATTTATTTCTGGTGTGCTACTAGTGAACATTTGTTCAGGGTTTTTAGGATTTTCTCAGTCTAAAAACATCTATCAAAATATTCCAACACTCGAAGAGGTTTCAGGAGTATTGATGAATGCTGATACTGCAGCGATAGAGCCTTCAGTTAGAAATTTTAGAGCACAGGCTTTATGCAATAGAGATATTACATCCTTAAGTTGGTTTGCTTCAGCACCTTACAGTGGTGGATATCATACCGGGGTAATGAAAATTAATGGAAAGGTGCCTGTTGCACAGCAATGGCGTTGGTATCCATGGCAAGCGCTTCGCAAAGCTACTACACCTACTTATGCTATTTCAAGTGCTATTCGTATGTTGCCCGACAACGATTTAGTGATGTGGAAGGTTAAGATTTCTAATCCTACTGGTAAGGTTCAAAAAATAACTGTTTCACAAGATCTTATCGGATTCATCAGTCGATACGAAAAAGAACAATGGCCTTGGTCATATCCTTATCCAACCACTAAAGGGAAAATTAATCCTCGCACAAATGAGATTGTTAATGTGAGAAATAATATTGGGCGTGGTCCAGATGATTATACCCATACAGTAGCAGATATTAGCGATCCAACAGGAATATATACTGAAGTGGGTTCTTGGCCACTTGATTCAACTATTTTGAACTCAGATAAATATCAGATTGAATTTAGTGATGCACGTCAACTGGTTATGCGTGACAGCGAAACGGAAAGCTATTCCTCTTTTTATGTTGTTGATGCTCCTAATGAATTAGTTGCTAAAAAAAGTGGAGGAACTGCTACTTGGGAAGTTACATTGAAACCTCATGAAGAGAAAACAATACGCTTCATGATGACCTATGCATCTTCTGCTTCTGCTATTCAATCAAATTGGAATAAATGGAAAAATAATTTTGAGTCTTTATATGCAAGCGTAGAGCAAACATGGAAGAGTAGGTGGGCTGAAATTTTTAAGCCTAATAATAGCTTACTGTCAGGTTGCTTTCCTGTGCTGGAAACACAAGACAAAGAAGTTAGGAAAGTGTATTATACAGGGCCTCTTACTATGTTGTATTTGATGCATAATAATTTGCCAGCGCATAAGCGGGTGTTTTTAACGGGTGGGCCAAGATGGGGAGCTACAGTAACCTTCTTCTGGGATATTGCTGAATGGTCAACACTTTGGGCTGTTGTTGATCCTGCCATGATGAAAGAACAGCTTAAATCATGGATACATATTGATCCAACAAAATATTTTGGACAAGATAATTACACTGGGCAAGGTGTTGGAAATGGTTATGTTGCAAACTATTGGGCCTTGTTCCAGCACATACGATCTTACATCACTGTTTCTGGTGATTATGCTTTTTTGAATGAAGTGATTGATGGCAAAAAATTGATCGATCACCTTACCGAATATGCATACCATTGGAAGCAACTTTCTATTTATGGCCAAAAAGGAGCTAGTGATGATGCGTATAAGCTTGCCGATTTTGGAGACGATCCATGGAATTTACTTGAGTGCGTACCAACCTATATACACATTGTTCCTTCATTCAATGCAGGATATGTATGGATGATGCGTGAGGTTGCTAAGTTTCATCAGTTACAGGGCAATACTCAAACCAGTAAAACATTGAATGAGGATGCCGATCAAATGGCTAAGCGAGTGATGGAATTATACGCAGGAAATGGGGTGTGGAATAGTTTGTATCCTGATCAGAAGAAAGTAGAAGTAAGGCATATTCTTGATTTTATGTTTCTTGGAAAGTACATGCATAATGATATGCCTGATTCTATTAAAAAGGGTATGTTGGATTTTGCTTTCAGGGAATTATTAACGGATCATTGGATGCGTGCACAATCCCTAGATGATGTTGCCGCTAAAAATTCAGATAGACCAGATCATGGTCCTTTGGGTGCATTTGATGCATGGCCTCCCGGTATGATGGAAGCCCTTACTGAGCTCGGTTATGTAGATAGCGCGTTGAGAATCTATCATCAAGTAGAACCTGTAACCTATGAAGGGTGCTGGGCTCAAGCACATGAGTTATGGGGCGATGATAAATACAATAAACATGCGAAAGTTAGGATACCAGAACGAGGTTGGAATAATAGAGAGTCTTCTGCTGGAATAGAGTTTTCGCAAGTTTTGCTTAAAAACTTTCTAGGATTTTATCCTCAAATCGGTGGAGAGAATTTTGTGGATCGATCTAAGCAGTTGCCATTAAACTGTAATCTTTACAATGTTTACTATGATGGTAAATACCATACCATCAAGATGAATAAGGGCACATTGAGCCATGATGTTCTAAAGTAATAATCTAATAGGGGTATGTGGAATTCTTTTATCAACTATGGTATAAAGGAATTCCATATACTTTCTTTCAAGCTAGGGTTTGAAACGAATTCGAAAATAGACGGGTTCTCCTCAAAAAGAGTATAGAGTGGTTTGTTATGTGTGAAACCCAAAGAGGTAGAATAGTCCTCTGGCGATTTACGTATTAAAATGGATTGCGTATACATCGGATTTTCTTTCCATGCTATCTTATTATTTTCATCGAAATAAGGAATCCATGCAAAGCCATTTTTTTCTTTGATTGGTTCATAAATGAAACCATAATTTCTGTCACAACACGCTCCAAAAGCCAATGACGATGTTGGGTCTGCACTGATGCTGCAATGTGCCCAACCTGGTGGTACCACAACAAAAGCACCTTTTTCAGCTGATATAGCATAACATCTTCCTGGATAATCAGCAATGAATTCCTGCATATAGATGATTGCTGACCCTTGCCAAATTTCATAAATTTCTGGAGGTGACCATCCGCTATGGATAGAGGTTTTATGAATGTGGCCTTGACTTTTGATCGGCTCATTGCCTATTTGTCCTGAAGCAAAAACCATTGCACCAAATAGGATATTTTTTTGAATCAATAATTCCTTGTGATTTCCTTTTCCAATGTCCATCGCAATGCCATAGGATATCTCTGGTCCCTTGCTACGTGAATCAAGGTAAATGTGCTTTATATCATTGAATTTTCTCCACTCAATAGTTGGACCAAATACACCATTGCCATACTCTATGGAAAGAGCTTGGTTGTTGATTGAAATAGTTAGTCCGGTTAATGAGTTCATTTATTTTTCTATGTCGATTATCGTTGGAATTCCATGTTGATTAAATATTCTGCATGAAAATCCTTCGTTGTATATTGTTTCATAATCATAGCCAGCATCTGCGGGCCAGCATGCATTGAAAATAAGTTTTTCATTCCCCGTATTGATTACTCGATGCGCTGTTTCAGGTGGAATGAAATGGATGCTTCCTGGAGACATAAGTTCAATATGATATGTTCTGTCAGTTTTCATCATAAGTACCATGCCTGTTCCTTTGGTGCCCCAATAAAATTCACTGCTTGATGTATTTTTGTGAATATGACCTTTGGTCATATAATACTCTTGATCAACTTGCCCTTGTTCTATAATGGTTGTGCCAATAAATAAACCACCTACGGTGCCTGCTTCTATTGGCTGTAAAAGTGAAACAGAATAAACAATTGATTCTTGTTCCATTGTTGATCGTGCTTCCTCGTTCTGAAAGACCTGCTTTAGGTCACCAATTTTTTTGGAAGTACAGATTACGTTGGTGCCATAGAGTACATTGTCTCCGGTATTGAATTTATATTTTATTGCATTGTCTATGCTCATTTTATCCTGAATTGCTGATCTATAATGTTATTCGATCGTTACAAAGAGTTGCGTCTTATAAGGGAGCAAGGATTTTCAATATGATCTTTTTTCTTGTTGATGATAAGGTCTGCCAAGGTTTTCCCCATGGCTGAAAAATCGGTTGATATCGTGGTGATCCCATTTGCTACAATTGACTTCAATGGAGTGTCATTGTATGATATAATTCCAACATCTTTACCAAGTTTAAACTTTTTATCATTTGCTTGTTGTACAATGTTTACCAAGCTATTGTCATCAAAAACCAAATAAGCTTCACCTTGTGTGATTTTATATTCATTTAGTTTTTTAGTGATCAAGAAATCGATTTTAAAGTCTGTGCAAAAT
>CANGBH010000028.1 GCA_947451935.1 Chitinophagaceae bacterium | reverse complement strand
TCAACGTAAAAATTATTCTCTTCTGTTACTGCAAGTCCCCTCACAATACGAAATATACCTTCCGCCTCTCCAATAGCTACTGGTAAGCTATTCACATCAGAAACCATGATAGCTAATGAAAATGATTGATTTTTATTTGCAAACGTATGTCGAATATTTGTGTACGTTGAGAACACTACATTATCTGCTTGCAAAAATGAACTTGATCCTTTTTCTTTGGTTATACCTATCACTCGATATTTATTCGCTCCAACTCGAATGACTTGCTCTAAAGCACGGTCATAACGAGATCCGAATAATTTGAATGCTACGTCTTTACCAAGTATACACACACTTTGTCCGCTCTCTACTTCTGCCTTACTGAAATTTCGACCAAAAGCTATCTCATAACCATTCAACTGCAGGTAATTCTCATCGCCTCCATTAATACTTACATTGGGATTGGTTTTTTTATTCTCGTGGGTAACCACTGTATTTCGTGAACCATTGATACCAATACTAACCGTTGCAGGATATTTATATAACGCTTTGAAAAGCTTTGCTTGCTGATAGGTTATAATTCTGCCTGTGTTTGACTTACGTATTTTTTTAGGCTTGTTTGTCTTTGATTGCGTGACATCACTTCCTCCATCTCCTCCAAAATTAAATCGTCTTTCGCGAAAGCGGATACTGAATGCATTCGCCCCCATGGTTGAAAAACTATCGCGCAAGCTATTATTCATTGCCTCAATAGCTGTAATGATTCCTACTAAGGCCATAATACCGAATGCAATGATGGCAACGGTAATTGCCGTTCTGAGTTTATTACCCATTACGGTTCTCCAAGCCAACACAAAATTATCAGTCAATTTCATGAGGTAAAAGTAACAAAATGCAATAAGCTATCCGTGAAAGTTTGATGAACGGACAAGATTAAATACAATATGACAAAAATTACATGTAGAGCAATGCCATGAGCCAATTTGGATGAATACCTAAAATGATAATGAGTATGGCATTTGCCAACATGATTAATTCAAAAGATCGCGTAAAAACGACCTCTTCCCGCTGAGCAGCTTCTTTAAAGTAGATAGCTTGAACTAGTTTAAAATAGTAATAAACACTGATGGCTGCACAAAGAATACCCACTATAACCAACCAAAACATCTTGCCATATTTAATAACAGCAATAAGCATGTAGTATTTAGCGAAGAATCCTGCTGTCAGTGGTATCCCAGCTAACGACAAAATACAGATTAACATGGAAAACCCAATAAGTGGATATTGCTTAGCAAATCCATTGAATGCTTCAATTGAGTGATCCTTGAATTTTGCTAGTACAGCAAAAATTCCAAGTGTTGCCAAAGAATAGGCAGCAAAATATAAGACTAAGCCTTGTTTCGCAAATATATTCAACGCAAACACTCCCAAAAGCATAAAACCAGCCTGGGCTATTGATGAATAACTCAGCATACGTTTAATGCTTTGCTGAAATACAGCAGTTACATTTCCTATAATCAATGTAAGGGTAGCGATCACGGCTATGAGTATTTCCCAATCTGCATGTAGATTGCCAAAAGCATTTTCAAACAACCTAAAAAAGGCAAAAAAGCCAGCTGCCTTAACAATGGTGGCCATGAAAGAGGTAAATACAGTAGGTGTGCCATCATAAACATCAGGTGTCCAAAAATGAAAAGGTGCAGCAGATACCTTAAAGGACATAGCTGCCATGAGCAGCACCATTCCTACAGCGAGCATAGGAGTTATTTTTCCCAATCCTAAATTAATACCCTCTAGATAAAAAGTTCCTGCATCTCCATATAGAAATGCAATACCCATAAGCATAATACCAGTTGAAAAGGCGCCCATTAAAAAATACTTTAATGCGGCTTCATTGCTTTTTAAATTATTTTTTTCACTGCCTGCAAGAATATAAAGTGGGATGGATATAATCTCAATACCAATAAACAACATTAAGAGAGATTGAAAACCCGCAATGATTGATATTCCAGTTAAAATAAAAAAGATGAGTGCGTAATAGTCAGAGGATGATTTTCCGAACTTTTCAATATCGGATCCAGATAATAGGAAGTAAACTAATGTAGAGAAAATTATGACTAGATTAAATACTAAACTTAATCTATTGTATCGAAGCATTCCTTGCAAATCAATAGAAAAAATTGATACGCCAGCATATTCCAACCAATTAACAACAAGTAAAACAATAAGTCCTACTATAGCAAATGCAGTTGCTGATTTTTGTTTTTTAACAATAAACCCAACGTACATCATCAGCACACCCCATAAAGCAGAAAATATAATAGTATTCATAAATCAATTCTAGTTTTACAGCGAACCATATTTGTTAAGTACCATGGCAGTTGATTCCTGGATAATTTTAAAAATTGGACTAGGGTAAATTCCTACAACAAAAACCAACAAGGTGATAATAGAAAAAACCAGTATATGTGTTCTACCGATATCTTTCACATCTGTTGTTGCAGGGACTAATTCACCATAAAAAATATTTTTAATCATGTTCAGGGTATATACTGCAGAAAGAATAATACTTACCCCTGCTAACGCAGCAAGCCAAGGATTAAATTTATATAACCCGTTGAAGATAGTAAACTCACCAACAAAGGCATTCGTAAGAGGAAGTGCTATATTTGCCATTGCTGCAATCACAAGAAAAATAGTAAGCTTTGGTGCTTTTTGTGCAACGCCACCAAGTTGTGAGATCTTCGTTACACCAGTTTGCTTTTCTAAAAAATCAGCGGCTATCCATAGAGCAACTATATTAATACCATGATTAAACATCTGCAATATTACTCCTTCAAGTGCTACTTCCGTTAAGGAGAAAATACCAGCAGCCATCAACCCTATGTGTGCAATTGAAGAATATGCAATTAACCGCTTAATACTATCTTGATAAATAGCAATCAGTGAAGCGTATATCATTCCCACGGTAATCAATAAAATAATCCCTGTATTATAATCTTTGATTGCCAATGGAAATAAAGGAAGTAGCCAACGAATTAAACCAAACACACCCATCTTAACCATTATACTACTCATAATCATGGTAACAGGTTTTGGCGCTTGCTCATAGGCATCGGGCTGCCATGTATGCAAAGGAAATATCGGCATCTTGATAGCAAATGCTATGAAAAATAGAAAAAACAACCAATGCTGTTCTGGAGCACTTAGACGTAAGTTATAAAATGCTGCTAGGTTAAATGATTGATGGGGAGTCTTAAGATACAAATACAAGATGCCAATCAATAAAAATAAAGACCCAATGAATGTGTAAATGAAAAATTTGAAGGTTGCCTTAATACGCTTCTCTCCACCCCAAATAGAGGACAGAAAATAAACTGGAATTAATGCAAGTTCCCAGAAAAAGTAAAACACCAAAGCATCTGTTGCCATAAACACACCCATTAGTCCGCATTGCGTCAACATCAATAATCCATAGAATGCATTGGAGTTTTTATATTCATCTTTATTAATGATTAATAAGACTAGAGGAAAAACAATAGCTGTAAGTAAACAAAGAATTTTTGTAAGCCCATCTAGAATAAACCCAAAACTGCTTCCTAAATCAGGAATCCAAATATAACTAACCTGATTAAGCGCGGAATGTTGTTGTCCTGAAAAAAGAAGACTTGCTATAACGATAGCTAAGGAAAGAATTGATGATAACAAGGATATATTTCTAGGCGCCCCTTCTTTTTTTATGAAAAAGGAAAGCACTCCTGCTACCAAGGGAAGCCAGATTAATAATGATGGAAAATTATCAAATGCTGCGAACATATTTAATGCGTTTGATTAGAATTTCCAGAATAACTGGAAGATGAAAAATATTATGATAGAGATCACCATGATCAATACATAAGAACCAACTTGACCGCTTTGAAGCAACCTGAGTTGCCTTGAACTATATTGTAAGGCACGGCCAATACCATTTACTAGTCCATCAATAATTTTATTATCAACAATTCGACTCAAAAATGAGGAAGTGAAGTTGATTGGCTTTACGATAATGGAATTATACAGTTCGTCAACATACCATTTATTCGCTAAGAATTTCGATATGCCTTTATCGTTAGATTCAACCACTACGGTAGCTTGTGCATAACGCTTCATTGCAGCATAAATCACACCAGCAATCACAACAACTAATATAACCATCAGCGCCAATTCCATACCATGACTCAAATGGATGAAAGGATGTTCGTTCTCATGTGCAGCAATTACGGGTGATAGATATGTTGCAAGCCAATTTGAATCTTTCAACAAAACGGCAGGAATGCCAACAAATCCGCCAACAACAGAGAATAATGCAAGTATTCGCAATGGCCATGTCATAGCAGCAGGCGATTCATGGAGATGGTCGCGTTGCTTAGCTGTTCCTCTAAACTCACCGGCGAAAGTTAAAAAATACAACCTAAACATATAAAAGGCAGTCATCAAAGAAGTCAAAACGCCTAACATATAATAAATCGGATTTTTCTCTAATGCAGCAATTAAGATTTCATCCTTTGAGAAAAATCCAGCAAAAGGAGGAATTCCTGAAATAGCAAGACAACCAATGAGAAAAGTAATATGAGTAATAGGCAACAACTTCTTAAGGCCACCCATCTTAGTTATGTCTTGCTCATGATGCATTGCATGAATAACACTACCAGCACCAAGAAACAATAATGCTTTAAAAAATGCATGTGTCATTACATGAAAGACACCAGCACCATAAGCACCAACACCCAAGGCTAAAAACATTAATCCTAGTTGACTTACAGTAGAATAAGCAAGTATTTTTTTGATATCATTTTGCTTTAATGCAATTGTTGCTGCTAATAATGCAGTTGAAATACCTATGATAGCAACTACATTCTGCGAGATAGGCGCAAGGGAATAGAGCACATTGCTACGGGCAATCATATAAATACCTGCAGTAACCATTGTAGCAGCATGTATCAAAGCGGATACGGGCGTTGGACCAGCCATGGCATCTGGAAGCCATGTATATAATGGTATTTGAGCTGACTTTCCCATTGCTCCAATGAAAAGCAACATGGTTATACCAGTTAAAACAGGTGCCGGTGCAGAGGCAACTTTAGGAAAAAGATCTAAGTAAGCAACTGTTCCAAATTGCGAAAGCATCCAGAAGATGGCTAATAAAAAGCCTAGATCACCAATCCGGTTCATTACAAATGCTTTCTTAGCGGCATTGTTATAATCTGCATTTTTAAACCAAAATCCAATCAATAAATAAGAGCAAAGGCCAACACCTTCCCATCCAATAAACATTACCACAAAATTTGCTCCAAGCACCAACAACAACATAGAAAAAACAAAGAGATTCAAATAAGCAAAATACCGAGCATAATGTGGCACAGTTTCATCGTGCATGTATGCTGCAGAGTAAATATGAATAAGAGATCCAATACCAGTAATAATCAACAGAAACAACACACTCAGCTGATCTACCTGAAATGCAAATTTAATGTCTAGCCCTGCTGTATTAATAAAATCAAAATAGGTTATAACTCCAGTTGCAATTCCAGTTGACAAGATTTCTTTAAATAATATAGCACTCAATATGAATGACAAGATAAGCGTACCACAACCAATTGCCACTACAGCAGTTCTTGAAAGTAAATTCCTTCCAAGTCCATTGATTAAAAAACCAATCAAAGGCAATAATGGAATTAAAAAAACAAATTTGCTCATATTAACTATTAATAAATGTCAAACAATAAAACGCCACACATTCAAAACTAATGTTTCAACCTATTCAGAAAATTGATATCTACCGAATGGATATTTCTATACAACATAACAATAATTGCCAGGCCAACAGTTACTTCTGCAGCAGCAACAACCATTATAAAAAATACAAAAAGTTGAGCATCTGTTCCAACTGTCGTTGCCCTATCAGCAACCAGCGCCCTGAGATGATGCATTTTAGAGAACGCAACAAGCAATAGATTTACTGCATTGAGCATAATCTCTATACACATAAATATAATAATCGCATTACGTCTTGTCAACACCCCTACAATACCAATTGAAAAGAGTGCAACAGAAAGTAGTATATAATAATTTATAGGCATTTTTTCCTGTTTCGTTTTATGAAATGATTGAGTTCGTTTCTTTTTTTCCTAAGAGCACAGCACCGACCATTGCACTCAAAAACAATACACTGCTGATTTCAAATGGCAACACATAATCTGTGAAGAGCACTTGCCCTAAATTTTTTATCAATCCTATATTGCCTTCGACTTTGAATACCCCTGTAACTTTTCCACTAGTATCCTTCAATGCAGCAACGAGCACGAGCATTAAGCTTCCACCAGACAATGAGGCAGCTATTCTCAACCACTTACTTTTTTGTGGTTCACTTTCGGTATTCATATTCATCAACATGATCACGAACAAAAATAATACCATGATAGCCCCAGCATATACAATCATATTAACGATCGCTAAAAACTGGGCATTCAATAAAATGTAATGACCTGAGATCGAAAAGAAGACTGAGATTAACCACAATACACTATGCACTGGATTCTTACTAAAAACCACCATCAGAGCACCAAAAAGTGCTAATGCAGTGAGAAACCAGAAAAGAATTTCTAATATAGACATACTACTATTTATTTTTTTTGTGTACTTCACGTAGTCCTTTTGCAACTTGATATTTTTCCTTCTCCGTATTAGGATCAGGAATCAGAAGTTGCTCTTTGGAATATATGAATCCTTGACGGGTGAAATTTGACGGAGCAAATGTTTCAGATAAGTAAATCGCATCTTTGGGGCAAGCCTCTTCACAAAGCCCACAGAAAATACAACGCAACATATTTATTTCATACTTAGCTGCATATTTCTCTTCGCGGTATAAATGCTCTTCGCTTTTTTGTCTTTCTGCTGCTTCCATAGTAATGGCTTCTGCAGGACAAGCAACAGCACATAAGCCACATGCCGTACAATTCTCACGACCTTCTTCATCCCTATTGAGAACATGGAGCCCTCTAAATACTGGGCTAAATGGACGCTGCTCTTCTGGATAGCTGATTGTTGCCTTTTTCTTAAAGATGTGAGAAAAGGTTATGGCCATTCCTTTAAATATAGAAGGCAGATACAAACGCTCCATTAAATTCAGCGGCGTTTGCTCTAATACTTTAGACCTGTTTGTTAATGATGCCATACTTTATTTATTAAGCCAAAGAATTACAATTGCTGTGATTAACATATTAGCCAAGGCCAATGGAATCAACTTCTTCCACCCCAAATCCATCAATTGGTCATATCGAAATCTTGGAATTGTCCAACGCACCCACATGAAAAAGAATAGGAAAAAAACAATCTTAGCCAATAATGCAGCCACACCTAAAAGTGCAACCACATTGCCCCCTAGGGTATGTGCAAGCGTTGTTTCATTTACAAAAGGAATATCATAACCACCGAAAAACAATGTTGATACAATAGCACTTGAGATGAACATATTTATGTACTCAGCAAACAAATAGAAACCTAGTTTCATAGAAGAGTACTCTTGATGGTATCCGAAATTCAATTCATTTTCTGCTTCAGGAAGATCAAAAGGTGTTCTATTACATTCTGCAAATACACAGATTAAAAAAATCAAAAAGCCTAAAGGCTGATACAATACATTCCATCCTAGAAATCCTCCCCAGCCGCCACTCATTTGTTGCTCAACGATTGTTTTCAAGCTTAATGAACCGGTCATCATGAGCAATGCAATTAAAGATAAGCCCATAGCAAGTTCATACGATATAATCTGTGAGGCTCCACGTACTGCTGCGATTAGAGAGAATTTATTATTTGACGACCATCCTCCAATCATGATGCCGTATACGCCCAAGCTAACTACACCAAATACATAAAGAATTCCAATGTTTACATCTGCAATTTGCAGACTTACATTTCGACCAAACATATTAACAGTACTTCCCCAAGGAATTACTGCACTGGTTAACATAGCAGTAATCATGGCCAATGCTGGTCCGATTACGAATAATAATTTATTAGAAGTAAGCGGAATAATTTCTTCCTTGAAAAATAATTTTAATCCATCAGCAAGGGGTTGCAACAAACCAAATGGTCCAGCTCGATTTGGACCAAGTCTATCTTGTAACACTGCAGCCACTTTTCTTTCAGCATACGTAGTATACATAGCTATAACTAGAGAGAATGTTATCACTCCTCCAATCAGCAAAAGTTTTTCTAAAAAGTAGAAAAAGTCTATTTGTAGAATCGTCATACTACTCTTGAGTTTTTGTTGGATGATTAAACACTTCACCTGTAGCTGGACCATTAATTAGACTTAGGTCAACTGAAGGATCATTTACTTCACTCACACTATGTATGTCCATCAACAGCTTTGGCTTGCGTCCGCCATGCACTGCAGAAAATGTTTCTGTTGGCTTTACGACTTGTTCATAATGTCCTTGAGAGATAACAGAATGCCTATTCACCTGAGTGGGTCCTTCTATGATCCAATCAGCGGTATTTTTTTTCTCAAAACGACATTCATTACAAATCCACTCTTCAACTTCTCCCCACTGATCTTTTCTGGCTGTTACACGGAGAACCTCTTCACCACGTTGCCAAAGGGTAACCTTACCTGAGCAGCATTTACACTCACGATGTGCACTCATTGGCTTAGTAAACCAAACCCTATTTTTAAATCGGAATGTTTTATCAGTTAATGCTCCAACTGGACAAACATCAATTACATTACCAATAAAATTATTATCTAACGATTTTTCGATATGCGTTGCTATCTCTGAATGATCTCCTCTACTGAGTACACCATGAACACGTTTATCGGTTAGCTGATCTGCTGTATAAACACATCTGTAGCATAAGATACAACGTGTCATATGCAATTGAATATATGGACCTAGGTCATGCTTATCAAATGTCCTTCTCTTGAATTCATATCGCGTGCCTTCTTTTCCATGCTCATAACCAAGATCTTGCAAATGACATTCACCAGCTTGGTCACAAATTGGGCAATCAAGAGGATGATTGAGTAATAGAAATTCAACAACACCATTTCGAGCATCTTCAACACGGGGGCTTGTCATATTTTTCACTTCCATTCCATCCATTACGCCTGTTCTGCAACTTGCTACCAATTTAGGCATTGGACGCGGATCAGCTTCACTACCCTTACTCACTTCTACTAGACATGTACGACATTTACCTCCACTACCTTGCAACTTGCTATAATAGCACATAGCAGGAGGCACTACATCACCACCAATCAAGCGAGCAGCCTGTAGAATGGTTGTTCCCATAGGAACATCAATCGTGATGTTGTCGATTGTTACTTTAATTTTTTTGACTTCTTCGGCCATATATTTTTTTTAACGGGTAGTACCCTTCTATATCTCGATTAAGAAACAATACTTAATTCATCCGCATAATGTGCTAAGCCGTAATTCTCTGTCAAACACAGCGAAGGATTATTCACATGCCACTCGAATTCATCCCTGAAATGCCTAATTGCTGCGGCAACGGGCCAAGCAGCGGCATCACCAAGAGGACAAATTGTATTCCCTTCAATTTTTCGCTGTATGTCCCACAAAAGATCAATGTCACTTGACTGACCCTTTCCATTTTCAATCTTAGTAAGAATTTTTTCCATCCATCCTGTTCCTTCACGGCATGGTGAGCATTGCCCACAACTTTCATGCCTATAAAATCGAGCAAGACTCATGGTATGCCTTACAATACACTGATCTTCGTCTAATACAATAAATCCACCTGACCCCATCATGGATCCAGTTGCAAATCCGCCGTCTGAAAGACTTTCGTAATTCATATAGCGTGTTTCACCTTTTGCTGTTTTCAACAACAAATTTGCTGGAAGAATTGGAACAGAGGATCCTCCAGGAATACAGGCTTTTAATCTTTTTCCATTAGGTATGCCACCACAATACTCATCACTAAAAATAAATTCTTCAACTGATATGGTCATATCAATTTCATATACCCCTGGCTTATTGATATTTCCACACGCAGATAATAACTTTGTACCGGTTGACCTTCCAACTCCAATTTTCGCATACTCTTCACCGCCCATGTTGATGATTGGAACAACAGCCGCAATCGTTTCAACATTATTCACTACTGTTGGGCAATCCCATAAACCTTTGATTGCAGGAAATGGAGGCTTAATTCTTGGGTTACCACGCTTGCCTTCAAGCGACTCAATTAGTGCAGTTTCTTCACCACAGATATAAGCACCTGCACCACGTTGAACATAAATCTCGCAGTCAAACCCAGTATTCAAAATATTTTTCCCGAGATAACCATGTTGTTTAGCTTCTTCAATTGCCTGTTCAAGAATATTAACAATCCATGCATATTCACCGCGGATATAAATGTATGTGCTATTGCTGCCCAAAGCGAAAGAAGAAACGATCAATCCTTCAATAAGCAAATGAGGGAGAAATTCCATTAAATACCTATCCTTAAATGTTCCAGGCTCTGATTCATCTGCGTTACAAACGAGATAGCGAGGAACACCTTCAGGCTTAGCCAAAAAGCTCCATTTCATACCAGTAGGAAAACCTGCGCCACCTCTACCGCGAAGACCACTCTTCTTTACTTCTTCCACTATAGCAGCAGGATCCATCTTCAATGCCTTTTCAACAGAGGCATAACCACCTTGAGCCTTGTATACGTCATAGGCCCTGATACCTTTGATGTGTGCTTTTTCTAACAATACTTTTTTTGCCATGTTGCTTTATGCTTTGCAGGTCAATTATTATTTACCTCTACACTCTTCAATAATCGCGTCCACTTTTTCTTTGGTTAAATGCTCTCTATAGTGATCGCCCAACTGCATCATTGGTGCATAACCACATGCTCCAAGACATTCCACTGTTTTCAACGTAAACAATCCGTCCTCAGTTGTTTCTCCTACGCCAATATTCAACTTCGTTTTAATGTAGTTTATGATATTGTCACTGCCATTAAGCATGCAAGGACCTGTTTGGCATACTTCAAAAATGTGTTTACCAACAGGCTGAAGATTATACATGCTATAAAATGTAGCGACTTCATATACTTCTATTGGATCGATAGAAAGCAGTGAGGCAACATAGTCCATTGATTCAGGACTAAGCCATCCACCAAATTCTGATTGCGCCATGTGCAACAAAGGAATCAATGCGCTTTTTTGTTTCCCTTGAGGGTAGCGATCAATGATTTTCTTTACCTCTTTTAATTTATCGTCTGAGAACTTCAACATTTTTTTCTGTTTGTATCTGGTTTTATGCGTCCATTTCTCCTGCAATCAAGTTTAGACTGCTGAGTGTAACAATGGCATCACTGAGCATTGTATTTTTCACAATCTCAGCATAAGCCTGATAATATATAAAACATGGTCTACGGAAATGGAGCCTAAATGGAGCTCTTCCACCATCAGTTATCAAATAAAATCCAAGCTCACCATTTCCACCTTCAACACTTTGATACACTTCACCTGCAGGGATATCCGTTTCACCCATCACAATTTTAAAGTGATAAATGAGTGCTTCCATTTTGGTATACACATCTGCTTTTTCTGGAAGATAATATTCTGGAACGTCGGCATGATATACTTCGGATTCAGTGCCTTTAAAGTCTTGCACTTTTTGATAGGCCTGCTTCATGATGCTCAACGACTCCCATATTTCTGCATTGCGAACCATGAAACGATCATAATTGTCGCCTGTAGTACCTACAGGTATAATAAATTCAAAATCTTCATAAGAAGAATAAGGAGAGTGAACGCGTACATCATAATCAACTCCTGCTGCACGCAAGTTTGGTCCAGTAAAGCTATAATTCAATGCACGCTCAGCAGATATAGCACCTGTTCCGCGTGTTCTTTCTACAAAAATTCTATTTCGGTTAAACAAGTTTTCGAATTCCTTCCATACTCCAGGAAATTCATTTAAGAATTTTTCAATTTTCTGGAAAGCAGCAAATGAAAAATCTCGCTCAAAACCACCTATTCTTCCCATGTTCGTTGTCAACCTTGAGCCACATACTTCTTCATAGATTTCATAAGCCAACTCACGATACTGCATTACATACAAGAAACCCGTATAGGCTCCTGTATCTACACCCACAATGGAGTTACAAATAAGATGGTCTGTGATACGCGCAAGCTCCATTATGATGACACGGAGATAATCGACACGTTTTGGTGTTTTTACTCCCAATAGTTTTTCGCATGTTAGATGCCACCCCATATTGTTAATTGGTGATGAGCAATAATTCAAGCGATCAGTAAGTGTAGTAATTTGATACAGTGGTCTGCGCTCAGCAATCTTTTCAAAAGCCCTATGGATATACCCTACAGTAGATTCAGTTTTAATAATTCGTTCGCCGTCCATCTCAAGGATGTTTTGAAAAACACCATGTGTGGCGGGATGCGTTGGACCAAGGTTTAGTCTTGTCGTTTGCTTTTCAATTGATCCTTCCGGTAGGTTTATATTTAATTGCTCTTGCATAGAATATCTAGAATAAATTTTTCTTTTTACTTTACTTATCGTCCGAACATTTCATCATCCTTATCAACACGTGTTTGATCTTCTAATGGAAATTCTTTTCTCAATGGGAAATAATCCATTTCATCCACATTCAATACTCGCCTTAAATCGGGATGTCCAACAAAATTGACTCCAAAAAAATCATACGTCTCACGCTCCATCCAATTAGCCCCACTAAATAAACCAGTTGCTGTGTATACATCAGGCTTTTCAATAGGTACGTAAATTTTTATTCTAAGCCTTGCATTTTTAACCAAGTTATGCAAATGGTATACTACAGAAAGTTCTTCTCCCTTCCTGTCTGGAAAATGCACGCCTGTTAAATCAGTTAAAAATTTAAACGACAATTCTGTGTCATCATGCAAAAAAGTCAACACTTTCAAATTTACATCACTCTTTACAGTCACACTGAGCATGCCATATGACTCCTCAACGCCGAGGATAAATTCCCCGAATTGGTTAGTGAGCTTTTCTTTTATGAAATCATTGGTGAACGACATGCTTCTATTTTTTATAATTCTGTTCTATTAGGTTATTCGATACCATAACTTTCCATCAATAACTTGTATTTCTCATCCGTTCTTCTACGAAGCGACTCATCGCCAACAAGGTCTTGTATTTTTAAAAACCCATCTATAATAGCTTCTGGTCTTGGAGGACATCCCGGAACATATACATCTACAGGAATTACTTGATCAATACCCTGTAAAACAGAATAGGTATCAAAAATACCTCCGCTTGAAGCGCATGCACCTACTGCGATAACCCAACGTGGTTCAGCCATTTGCAAGTAAACTTGCCTAACTACTGGGCCCATTTTTTTAGCAATGGTTCCCATAACCATGAGTAAATCGCATTGACGAGGAGAGAAACCTACCCGTTCAGAACCAAACCTAGACAAATCGTAATGAGAACCCATGGTGGCCATGAATTCGATGCCACAACATGATGTAGCAAATGGGAGAGGCCAAAGTGAATTTTTTCTAGCTAGTCCAACGACCTTATCTAAGGATGTGGCAAAAAAACCTTCGCCCACATGACCCTCAGGCATTTCTATCTGATTGATACCACGGTCTGAGGAATCTTTAACGTTTAAATTAAACCGAACAGGACGTGACATAAACAATATTTTATAAGTCTAACAAATTCTAGTTCTCATAGTTTACCCAATCAAAAATCTAATCTTCCCAATGAAGGGCACCTTTTTTAATGATGTAGATAAATCCTGCAAGAAAAAACCCAACAAACATCAATACGGCTTTAAACCCATCCCAACCTAGACCACGAAAATTCACAGCATAAGGATAAAAGAAAATCACCTCCACATCGAACAATACAAACAAAATGGCTACAAGAAAATATTTAATCGCCATAGGCTGGCGAGCGTTACCGAACTGTTCTATTCCACTTTCAAAAACCTGAAGCTTATCGCCTGTCCTGCGTTTAGGGCCAGTGATATGTGACAAGCCAATCATCACAGCCACAAAAAGGATGGCAAAAATGATTTGAATACCAATTGGAAAATAGTTGGATGGCGTATTGATTTCTGCCGCTTGTCCGAGAGCTGTAGACTGTAAAAAGAGGGTCCTGATCATCGGGCTTTATTTGAAGCCGCAAAGGTATGAAAAGGGAGGTGGATTGTAAAAATAAATTAGCTTTAAGAAATAAGGCAAAATACATGAGAAAAAGTAGCTTTTGGGGGCCGTAGCATAAAAAAAATCCCATCAAAGTGCTAATTTATAGACAGTGATGGGATTAAATTAGAGAATTAATAAATCTACTTTCTTCCGTTATTTTTTGCTACTTAACCGTTTTGATAAAATATCCTTGTACTTGATGGCATCCGCATTTGTGGGATCAACCTCTAAAATCTTATCAAACCATTTAATCGAACTTTCGTAATCAGACTTAACATTTGCGAAATAGTTAGCCAAATATCCACTTGCCTCAACTATTTGACTTTTGTATTTGACCTTATCAATTTCAGTTACCTTAATCAAATCAAGGGCATCCTGTATTGCCATTCCAATGGATCCAGTAGTATCAATGTTTTTCCTTGAGCGGAATGACCATAGATATCCTACATTATCATTCGGATAATTCGACTTATAAATAGTAAATAAACTATCTGATCTAGCAAAATTTTGAGTGTTATAGAATGACAATCCAGCGTTGTAATAATCAACATTTGAAGGCTTTGGCTTGATGGTTAAAATTTTAAGGTACCAATCAGCAGAAATAGACAACAAACTATTTTTCTTAAAATAATCAGCTGCTTTCTTGGCATAATCAATTTTATTGGCAAGCACAGTATCGGCTTCAATTGATTTGTTGAAATAATACTCTATTTTTTCTGGAGCTGCTTTTTGCTTTGCAGCATTGAATGCAGCCACTACATAATTATCAGAATTTATTTGATCAGGCTTTGCTTTTTGAAAGAAAGTCTCAAGCAAACTTAACGCATTTACTGAATCGCCTATTTTATCAAAGCTGTAGGCCTTTAATCGGTATAAGCGAGCATCAGCAGCGTCGCCCTGAGATTGTAATAGGGCATCTGCCTTAACAATTGCATTTTTAAAGTCAGCAGACGCAAACTGAAGGCTTGCTTCTTCATAATCCAAGGCTGGGCCAGGATCTGTATTCGCTTTATAAAGATTAAAAAACTTAGTTGCTTCATTTACATTGCGGAAATAATAATATACATAAAGATCATAGAGAGCGGGAGTGTAACTTGGATCATCAAGAATAGCCTCATTGAATAAATTTAAAAAAAGGTCTCGTTGATCATTTCCTTGAGTTAGATAAATTTTCCCTTTTTTATATTTCGCAATAGCCAATTTAGGATCCATTACTAAAGCATTATCATAAGATGATACTGCACCACCGCCATCCATTAGCTTTCTGAATAAATCGCCCATATAAACATGCGCCATGGGGTCTTTGAAGTTCTTAACGGCAACACCAAGCTTGAGTTTCTCGATTCCATAAGCAGGATCACCGCCCTCTTCTAAGTTTGCTTTACCAATGGCAACAAACACTGCAGGATCTTTTCCTTTAGATAGACTAAGTGCTGTTTCAAAACGCTGACGCGCATCGTTGGCTTTTTTCTCAACCAACTCTGCTTGTCCCATAGCAACTAATAGCAATGGATTGCTTCCATTAGCCCCTTCCATTCCTTTTCTTAGAACGTCCTTTGCAGCATTGACATCTTTCGATTCAAAATGAGCTTGAGCCAGCCAATAAATAGCTTCAGGGTTAGCTGGTGCAGCGGCTACCACTTTTTCCAAGGTTTCTTTAGCAGACTGAAAACGCTGCTGATATAAGAACTTGCGTCCATCTTGTAGGGTTTGTGCAGATACCAGGGTTGTCATCAAGAAAGAAACCAAAACCAAGCTCAACTTCATTTTATACATCTTTATCAAGTATTAAGTGTGTAAAAATAGGAAATCAAACATTTATTCCGAAACATTTGCCTTTCTTATTTGCAAGGCCATTCTATCAGGTACAAGGTACCCCCTCCTGAAGATAAGTTGGCCTTTTTCCTGTGTTAAGAAATTGACAAATCCCTTACCAAGTCCAGCATAGTTTTCTTTAAGGATATAATAAAGCCCCCTATGAAGTGGGTACCTTTTTGTGGCAATATTGGCCTGATATGGCCTTACATAAACTTCCTTTTCACATTTACTGCACTGAATAGCAGCTATCCTTACCTTCTTAAGAAAGCTCAGTTGGGCAGAATCTTCCTTATTGCCAATCCAACTTACCCCAACGAAACCTATTGCTTCGGGATGATTGGATACATAATTAATTACCCCTTCCGAGTTAGTTGCTGCAAAAACCTTACCGTTCATAGGCTGCCCTCTTAAGATTGAATCTAACATAAAACGAACTGTACTGGTTGCTTTAACACCATCCATTACTAATTGGTACTTGTATCCACTCGTTCCGTTTAACATTGACCGAATATCAGCTACAGAAAAAAGTGAGTCCGGTGATTTATCATCTAAAATCACAGCAATAGCATCGGTTGCAATTCGACCAAAAATAGGAGGAAATCCTAGCGTGTCCTTATAAAAAGACACATCCTCGGGTGAAAGGCTGCGAGTGGTAATAACCATCCTCGTTGAATCACTCAATAAATCTTTTATGCATTCTGCCTCAGATTTATAATGCGGTATAATCTTGGCGTCTGGATGTTGAGAGAGGAATACCTTTAACTGAGATTCGATGATTGGTTGAAACGATTCGTCAACACTTATATGAATTATGCCACTAGTTAGCGTATCATCCCCAGCAAAAACTCTTGGTTTTTTACCTTTTTTTGAACAGGCTACAAGCAACAAAACGAAGAGCATGAAAAAACTTATTTGCTTTACCATAGTGTTATGTTTTTAATAGAGGTTAGTAGTTAGCAATTTGGAAAACTGCAACTAAAATTCAAGCTCAAATTATCTTTTACGAGAAGACAGCCCCCTGTAAAAACGAAATGCCCCATAACAGATGCATGATATGCCAAAAATGGACGAAATGAGTGAATCAAATCCAAGGTTATTACCAAGGTATTTATTCAGCAAAAAAAACGCCCCTGCTCCAAACCAAATAATACCCATAGTGAAATCATAGATTAGCTTAAATCCAGATTGTCGCTTTGATTCTCTATCTCGAAATGATTGTGTATCCATAATTACGAATGAGTTGCAATTTATGAAATAAGAAGAGATTAGTATGCAATGGTTTTAATAAAAAAAACCAATCTATTACTTGAAAATATACACTAGTATAGTTTATACAAATCTCCATCTAAAAATCACTAATGCTTATGCGGACCTTGCATATAATGATCTCGAATTAAATCAAGTCCATAATCTGCTCCATTAAAATCACGCCAAACAGTATGAATATGGTTCGCATTGTTTTGAGTATTATCGAATTCAATCAAAAAGGACTTCCCTTGAACCCGGTAATAATGTGGCGCCCCAATTCTTGTCTCACCAGCCCAACCAAACCGAATATTCTCAAAATCTTCTTTTTGAATTTTATTTTTCCTAAACAAGGCGATTTTTTCAGGCATTGCTTCGAGATAAGCAGCTATGAGTTTTTCCAATATGATTTTCTGATCAGTATTCATATTCTCTGCCATTACACCAACTTCTTCTAGTGGACTAGCTTGGGGAGTATTAGTAGTAACATTATCTGAAAAAGCGGTCGATTCGAAAATAGCTTGCTTTCTTTGATCAACATCTAAGGCATTTAACAATTCAAAGCCGAAATCTTCCTCATTCTTCAATGCACGATATCCTTTTTTGGGACCATCTTTCACATCTCCGGGATTGGCTCCGAAAAAGAAAGGAGCAAATGCTAATTTATCATCAACCATGGTGAAGTTTAATGAGATATGATGCCCACCAAATTTCCAACCCCATACCTTATCACTGCCAGGCTCTCCATAAAAAGCAACATAGTAATTCTCTGGTATACGATGATCATTCGTTGGCTCTAATACCTTTAAGACATATTCTAAACTCATGATTCCTTGAGTTTTATTGTATCCTTTTTCGCTTAAAAAAACATGCAATAATTCATTCAGTTTTTTCTTTTGAATAGGACTCATGTCTTTCATTGAAATCCCATCGCGAGCAGACATGGTAGCAGGAACAAAATGCCAGTTGTACCGATTCATTTCATCAAATGGAAATGTACTTTTTGCTTTTTGGTCTTTGTTCAACGTCTTTATAAATTCAATAGCGTTATTGGTTTGGACACTGGCATTAGGAGAATGCTGAGCAAGAAGAGACAATGGAAAAATCAACAAAAGAAACATTCGGTATATCATGCAATTGTTTTAGCACATCAAGGTAGTTTTTTTGGAGGGAATTTGAAAATATTTAATCCCCCCGATACGTACCTTTACAAAAAGGGATTAATGAAAATATTGATGGTATGTTTAGGAAATATATGTAGAAGCCCAATCGCAGAAGGTGTTCTCCAAAAAAAATGCAAAGAAGCAGGGCTCAACTGGACTATAGATAGTGCAGGCACTAATGGCTATCACAATGGCGAACATCCTCATAACATGTCTCAAGTAGTATGCAAAGTAAATGGTGTTGATATTTCTTCCCAACGATCAAGACCATTCACAGCAAAAGATTTTGATAATTTTGATTTAATTATCCCCATGGCTGGAGATGTGATGAGGGAAATGCAATACATCGCAAGGAAATTTTACGACCCCAAGAAAGTTAACCTTTTATTGAACTACTCGTTTCCAGGAACAGACCTGGATGTACCTGATCCTTGGTCAAAATCAGAGTCTGCCTTTTATGAAGTATACGATTTGATTGATCATGCCTGTGAGGCATTGATTCTAGAACTAAATTCCACAAAACAATATTAACTTAGCCGGCATGAAACCATCTCTGCCTCAGGGTACTCGGGACTTCTCAGCTTCAACTTTACGCAAACGAAATTTTATTTTTAATACTATAAAGTCAACGTTTGAATTATATGGATTTGAACCCTTGGAAACCCCTGCAGTTGAAAATACAGAAACGCTTTTAGGTAAATATGGTGATGAAGGAGATAAATTAATTTTCAAGATTTTGAATAATGGTTTAGACAATCCTACAAAAAAAGAAACAGCTCGTGCCGACTTTGAAACGATCTTAGAAGGCAGAACAAATAAAGGCATTACAGAAAGAGCATTACGCTACGACCTTACTATTCCATTTGCGCGATATGTTGCCATGAACCAGGGTCAATTAACTTTTCCATTTAAGCGTTATCAAATGCAACCCGTTTGGAGAGCAGATAGGCCTCAAAAAGGACGCTATAGAGAATTTTATCAGTGTGATGCAGACGTTGCAGGAAGCAGCTCACTGTTGCATGAAACAGAATTAGCCTTGATCTATGCTACAGTATTTGAAAAGCTCAATGTTCGGGTTGAACTAAAAATAAACAATAGAAAAATATTGACGGCATTAGCAACACTTTGTGGTGGCGATGACCGAATGATTCCAATTACAATTGCCATTGACAAACTAGATAAAATTGGTCTCGAAAAAGTAAAGGAAGAATTAACTACTAGAGGATTAAACGAAGAACAGGTAGGTTTAGTCGAATCATTTATTTCAATCAAAGGAAGTAACGAAGAAAAACTACACCAACTAGAGACGATGTTTAGCAACATTGCAATTGGACTTGATGGTGTAAATGAATTACGATTAATCCTTTCTACTTATGAAAACATCAACCAAACTACAACACCCATAATAGTTGACCTATCCCTAGCCAGAGGATTAAATTATTATACAGGATCGATATTCGAAGTCAAAGCTATTGGAGTTCAAATGGGTAGCATTGGTGGCGGAGGCAGGTACGATAATTTAACTGGACTTTTTGGTGTAAATGGAATAGCAGGTGTAGGAATCTCTTTTGGTGTTGACAGAATTTATGATGTCATGGAAGAATTGAACGTTTTTCCGGAAAATATACAGAAAGGAACTAGTCTCTTGTTTTTCAATACCGGACAACAAGAACAACAACATATTTTACGTATCGCACAATTACTTCGTTCCAAAAATATTTCTTGCGAGATATACCATGAAGCTGCAAAATTTGATAAACAATTCAAGTATGCGGAAAAAAAGTCAATCCCCAATATTGTTATTATTGGAAGCAAAGAAATAGAAGCTGGCACTGCAGTAATTAAAAATTTAAGCAGCGGCATACAGAAAGAAGTAGCACAAGCAGATTTAGATAAACATTTCTAGCGCACTACTTTGCCCATTTCCCCAATTGCTTTAAGGTAGCATCAAGGTCTTTTGAAAGTGGTGCTGTTAATACCAAGGGTTGGCCCTTTCGATCAATAACTTCTATGCTATAGGCATGTAATGCCAATCGAGAAAGCAAAGGCCTCTCCTCTTCTTCCGATTTTGAAAGATTGAATTTTTTCTTTTTGAAGGAAGAAAGTAAAATTGGATCAGCACTTCCATATATCGGATCACACACCAACGCATGTCCAGCATTCTGAAGATGCACTCTTATTTGATGTGTTCTTCCCGTTTCAATTTGAAAACGAACCCAAGTGTATCCTCTAAAGCGTTGTTCAACATGAAAATGGGTAAT